>JALVZS010000066.1 GCA_027022065.1 bacterium | reverse complement strand
GGTTCGGATCCCTCGCCCCAGGGGATCCGGACGAGAAATTAATGGGGCTGGCAGGATGTCCAGCCTGCCCGTGGGCTGGCTCCTGCGAGATGAAAACACGGGCTGAGCGTGGAGAAGCCCTGCTGGCCTGCATCTCCGGACGCGGGTTCGACTCCCGCCGCCTCCACCAAGTTTTAAATAACGATAGGGTTAAAAAGTTTTCTGGCTTCTTTAATTTGTCCCTTCTTAAGGAAGAATTTCTTTATGGGATTTTTTAAAGTCTTTTCTATTTTCCTCCAGGTAGCTTTTGCTGCCATGTAGCCCTTTTCCATTATCTCGTCCTTTTTGTTGAACTCGTTCCACATATAGTTGCCAACCTCTGGTTCTATGGTGAAGGTGCATTCGGGCTTTCTCATAAGGTTCAAATAGTGCCTTGCTATGTCATCTGCTCTGTAAACCACATCAAAAGCGTTTTTCATCTCCGTGTAAAGCTCAATGTTCTTGGATACGCAAACGCATAAGGTTATGTCTGCTCCCATCATGTGTGCGGCAAGGGCCGGAAGCACATCCGTCCATCCGCCATCCACCAAGAGGTGGCTTTTTATCTTTATAGGAGGAAAGACCCCAGGTATTGCTGCGCTTGCCGCAACCGCCTCTATTAGAAGCCCCTTTGTGAGTATCACCTCTCTTCCCGTTATGAGATCCGTTGCCACTGCGGCAAAGGGTATACGGGTCTCTTCTATTAAAGCGTTTTCTGGGATGAACTCCTTCAGGGCGTTTATGTAGTTGTTGAGGGATATGAGAGAGGGGGATGTTAAGGCTCTGGAGTAGGCTATTCCTTTGCTTATGATGCTCCAGAACTCCTGGAAAGGGGTGGTATCCTCTTCGTTTTCCGCCATTTCTAAAGATGCCTTTTTAAAGGCCTCGCTTTCCAGCGCTCTGTTGAGGTCTTCCCAAAGCACCTTCCATGAGGGGATGAGTGCGTATTTTCCCCCCACTATGGCTCCTATTGATGTCCCGCAGATTATGGAGGGACGAAAGCCCTGTTCCTCCAGGAACCTTATGACTCCTATGTGGGCTATTCCCCTTGCCCCACCTCCTCCCAGGACAAGGGCTATCTTCATCTTCCTCCCCAGAGGGGATCTTTAAAGCGGTTTTTTAACCTCTCTTCAGGAAAGCTTTTAATGATCTCTTCTTCTGAAAACCTGAAGGGGTAGTTTTCTATGAATTCCGTCAGCAGTCTGTAAGCCTTTGATATCTCCTTCAGCTCCTCTTCCGTTGCAGCCTTTGCCTTTTCCCTGTAGCGCCTTTTGAGTTCCTTTAGAGTAACAGGTGGATTTACTTCAAGTAGCGAGAGGGCTTTTCTGATGCTTTCAATCAATTCTACTTATCCTTCTTATTTTTAATTCCTTTTCCTTCTGGAAGAATTCCTGCGACTCTCTCAGGGCCTGAACAAGCTTTACGGGTCCCTGGGTTTCCAAAAGCCTGTGCGCCATGCTTCTTACTTTCTTTAGGGTTTCTTCCGGTATCTTGGTGCACTCAACAAGCTCTATCTCAATGGTGGGCTTTTTGAAGTGTCTGTTGATTCTGTCAAGCTCCTCTTTCTTTTCCGCAAATAGGGGGTTACAGGTCATGAGCTTTTTTGCGCCTCTTAAACAGGCGAGTATGTAGTGAAGACCAATTATGTAGTCCTCTTTAGAAAGCACCTTGTTGTAAACGTACTTTCTGGCAAACTCCACCTCTTCCTGCTCAATCCTGATATTTGGAGGAGGGTTTTCTTTTAAAAGCCTTGCACACCAGTCCCTCCAAGGCTCATCAAGGTTGTGGATTTCCGCCAGAACCACATCGGATATGATAGCTTCACCTTCCAGCTTCTCTTTATTTGCTGCCTTGTTCAAAATAGCGCTAGTTTCCACATAAACCATTTTACTCTCCTCTTCTGCTGAATCCGTAGCTTCCCACAATGTTTCCTATGCTTACGTATTCTCCAGTTATGGGTATATAGGCCAAGGGATTTAGCTTTCTTATGTCCTTTTCTTTTAATCCTTCTGTAATGTAAACCTCTACCACCTCTCCTATAAACAGGGTGTGGACTCCCAGCTCTACGGTCTGCTTTAAAGTGCACTCTATGTTTACAGGGCACTCCTTTATGAGGGTGACCCCTGTGTGCTTCCCTTCAAATGGGGTGAAGTTGCACAGCTTGAACTTGTCCACATGCCTTCCGCTTGTTGTGCCGCATATATCCACCTTTTCTACCATGTCTGCTGTTGGGATATTTACTCCGAAGGCCTTTTCCTCCATTATTATGGAGTACGAATAGCGCTGGGGCCTTATGGACACGCCTATAGTGGGAGGGCTTGAGCACAGCACTCCGCACCAGGCTATGGTTATTATGTTGGGCTTCTTTTTTCCACAGGAAACAAGCACACAGGGAGTTGGGTAGAGGTAGCTCTCCTGGGCTCCCAGCGTTTTTTTCATGTCCTTGCCTCCTGAAAGGTGATAGACTAAACTACCTAGGAGGTATGTTATGGAAAGAGAGCTGATAAATCAACTTGTATCCCTCGTTTCCATTCCAAGTGTTACGGGTCAGGAGGGGGAGATTCTCTTCTTTTTGGAGGAGGATTTTGCTGCAAGGGGTGTTGACTTTGAGAGGCAAAGGGTTGAGGGAGGCTGGTACAACATACTTGTCGGGGAGGTTGAGAAGCCGAAATTTATAATAGCCGCCCATGTGGATACGGTGCCTCCCTTGGACGGGACTCCTCCCAGGCCCATTGTGGAGGGGAATGTTATAAAGGGCTTGGGTGCCGCAGACGATAAGGCGGGTGTTGCGGTGATGTGGGCACTTGCTGCGGAGTTTAAGGAAGCTCTGAAGAAAAAGGGAATACTTTTGGCCTTTCTGGTTGATGAGGAGAAAACAGGCATGGGATCCTGGACCTTGGTGAACGAGGTTTCTGCTGAGGGGGCCATAGTTATTGAGCCTACGGGGCTTGAGATATGCACCTTTGAGGCAGGTTCTTTGGAGGTTGTTGTTGATGTGAAGGGGAAAGCCGCTCATGGCTCCTGTGTTGAGGAGGGTGAAAACAGCATACATAGAGCATTGGACATCATAAAAGGATTTGATGGGCTTTCCTTTGTAGGCAAGAGCTATCCAGGGATAGGCAGGTGTTCCTACAGTATAATGTCCATATCCAGCGGTGATTTTGAGCTGAGGATTCCCGACAGGTGCTCCTTTATGGTGGACTTCAGGCTCTCTCCCGATGAGGATGTGGAAAGGGCGGTTGATGAGCTGGTGGGCTATCTGAAAAAGGTGGGGGCCTCTTACAGGTTCGTGGATATCTCGCCCGGCTTTGTCGTTTCTGAAAACGAGGAGGTGGTTAGTTTATTGAAGTTCGCTTACAGAAATGCCCTTGCCAGGGAGCCCGTGGTGGGCGGGATGAGGAGCTGGACAGATGCGGAACATTTTGTGAGGAAGGGGATTCCCGCTGTGGTCTTCGGCCCCGGTGAGCTTTGGGTGTGTCATACGCCGGATGAGAGGGTTTCTGTATCACAGGTGTTGGACTGTTACAGGGTTTTAAAAAGCTTTGTGGAGGAGGCTTAGCATGGCGATTACGGTACTTTATGCTGCACGTATATCCCA
>JALVZS010000065.1:4477-11685 GCA_027022065.1 bacterium | reverse complement strand
CTTTACTGCCTTTGGGAATCCCTATGTGAGCCTTAATCCTCTAAAACCTGTGGATGCTTTGCCACTTCTCATATACAATTACGCCATGAGTCCTTATGAACAGTGGCATAGGGTTGCTTGGGGTGCTTCGTTGGTTCTTATCTTTATGGTTTTTGTCTTAAATCTTATTGTTAGGATGCTGAGGGTGAGATGGCGGGTGAAGTTTTAAGGGTGGAGAACCTTTACGCAGGATACGGAGAAAGCTGGGTCCTTAAGGGGATTAACCTCTCTTTTGTGGAAAATACCGTTACGGCTATAATGGGGCCCTCTGGGTGCGGCAAGTCAACCTTTATAAGATGCATAAACAGACTGCACGAGCTGGTGCCCAAGGCTGTGGTTAAAGGCTCTATATACTTGAAGGGGGAGAATATCTTTAAAATGGACCCTGTGAGTCTGAGAAGAAGGGTAGGCATGGTTTTTCAAAAGCCCAATCCTTTTCCCACCATGAGTATATACGAGAACGTGATAGCAGGATACATACTCAACGGTATAAGGCTGTCAAAGGAGGAAAAAGACCGAATTGTGGAGGAGTCTCTGAAAAAGGCATATCTCTGGGATGAGGTCAAGGATGTGCTTCACAGAAAGGGCACATTTCTCTCTGGTGGTCAGCAGCAGAGGCTCTGCATAGCGAGGGCGCTTGCCATGAAGCCGGAGGTGCTTCTTCTTGATGAGCCCACCTCTGCCTTGGACCCCAAGGCGTCTTCTATGATAGAGGAACTTTTGGTGGAACTTAAAAAGAGCGTTACCATCGTCATAGTTACCCACAATCCCTCTCAGGCCGCTAGAGTCTCCGATTACACCGCCTTCTTTTACATGGGTGAGCTTGTGGAGCACGGGCCTACAGAGAAGGTGTTTACAGCTCCCAAGGACAGAAGGACGGAGGAGTACTTAACGGGCAAGTTCGGATAGGGGGATGGTATGATTGAAGAGAAGATAGAGCATCTTAAGGGGCGCATAGTTAAGGCTGCAAATTTAGCCAAGCAGATGGTGAAAAAGAGTATTGACGGCCTTTTAAGTAAGGACAAGGAGTTGCTTTTGGAAGTTATTGAGAAGGATGAGCCTGCTATGAACAGGCTTGATATAGAGATAGAGGAGAAATGTGTTTACGCAGTTGCCCTGTATCAGCCCAAGGCCAAGCACTTGAGGACTGTTTTCACCGTGCTTAAGATGAACAAGGATCTTGAGCGCATAGGCGATCTTGCCCACAATATTGCCCAAAGCGCCCTTTTTCTTATAGAGCGTCCTCAGGTTAAGCCCTTTATAGACGTTCCGAGGATGGCCTCTGAGGTTTTGGAGATGCTCTCCGATGCCATAAATTCGTTTGTGAACGAGGATGCTAAACTGGCCAAGGGGGTTTGTGAGAGGGACGATTTGATTGATGCGTTAAGGGACCAGATACTCAGAGAGCTTATAACCTATATGGCTTCTGATCCTTCGGTTATTGAGAGGGCAATGCACATAATAAGGATAGCCAGGTGCCTTGAGCGCATAGGAGATTTAACTACCAACATAGCGGAGGATGTGATTTTTATGGTGGAGGGTAGGGTTATAAAACACGGGGGAATGTGTTAAAAGTCTGTGGAAATCTGACGGAAAGGGGGTGTGGGATGAAGTTTTTTCTGGATACCGCCTTCGTTGAGGAGATAAGGGAGGTTGCTAGCTGGGGGATACTGGATGGGGTAACCACCAATCCCACGCTGGTTGCCAAAACGGGAAGGAGATACAGGGAGGTACTGGAGGAGATATGCGAAATTGTAGATGGACCTGTTAGTGCTGAGGTGCTAAGCCTTGACTATGAAGGTATGGTGAAGGAGGCTAGGGAGCTTGCCAAGATTCACCCCAACATAGCCATAAAGATCCCCATGACAAAGGAGGGATTGAAGGCGGTTAAGACCCTTTCCGATGAGGGCATAATGACCAATGTGACGCTAGTATTCTCCCCTTCCCAGGCCATTCTCGCCGCCAAGGCAGGAGCCACCTTTGTCTCTCCCTTTGTGGGCAGACTTGACGATATAAGCCACGAGGGCATGGAACTTATAAGAACCATCGTGCCCATTTTGAAGTACTACGAGTTTTCCACAGAAGTAATTGTGGCAAGCGTCCGCCATCCAAGGCATGTGGTAGAGGCTGCGGAAATTGGGGCGGATATTGTAACTGTGCCTTATAAAGTAATGGAGCAGCTTCTTAAACACCCACTAACCGACATAGGGATAAAGCGCTTTATGGATGACTGGAAGAAGGCCTTTGGGGATATGAGCCTAATGGATGCCATAAGGAAGTGAGAGCTAAGGAACTTTTAGCCTCTCTAAGGGATAAAGGCCTCAGGCCTAAGAGGGCCTGGGGCCAAAACTTTCTTATTGATGATAATACAGCAAACAGGATAGTTGAGGCTGCCTCTGTTTCTTCCTCCGATTTCGTGGTTGAGGTGGGAGGAGGGCACGGTGTCCTCTCTGTAAGGCTTGCGGAAAGGTGCAGAAGACTGGTGGTTGTGGAAAAAGACAGGCTTTTGGCTGGACATCTTAGGGAGCTGTTTAGAGATAGGTCCAATGTGGAGGTGGTGGAAGGGGATATACTGAAGCTGGATTTTAAAAGTCTGTTTTGTCCAAAAGCCGTGCTCATTTCCAACCTTCCCTACAGCATTTCCTCTCCCTTTATGTTCAGGCTATGGGATTGGGAGGATAGTGTGGAGCGGTTTGTGCTCATGTTTCAAAAGGAGGTGGCGGAGAGGCTCACAGCTCCACCGGGTACCAAAAGCTACGGGATCTTAACTGTGTTGTTTTCATTAGCTTTTGATGTTAAATTACTGTTCACTGTGTCCAGAAACGCCTTTTGGCCGAGGCCAGAGGTGGATTCTGCGGTGGTTTTGGGAACCAGAAGGTGTGTACTTTCCGAGGATATAAAAAGGGCTTTGAGGGAGGTGCTTAACACTGCTTTTCCATATAGAAGGAAGAAGCTTTCTAAGGCCTTAAGGTTGGGTCTTAAGGGGTTTGGCGTGGATGAGCTGTTGGAAACGGCGGGGATTTCTGGGGATGTAAGGCCAGATGCCCTGGATCCTCAGGGGTGGCTGGCTATTGCTCAGGCTTACGCAAGTTTGTTAAATAAGGTTTAAAATACACCAGGAGGGCTGGCATGGGGATAGAGGAGAAGCTCCAGGAGTTAAGAAGACTTAACGAACTTGCAGAGCAGGGAGGAGGTCCCGAAAGGATAAAGAAACAGCATGAGATGGGCAAGCTAACGGCCCGTGAGCGCATAGAGATCCTTCTGGACAAGGGAACATTTGTGGAGATGGACAAGTTCGTGGTTCACAGGTGCCCTCATTTTGGCATGGATAATAAGAAAATCTTGGGAGACGGTGTTGTTACGGGCTTTGGCAAGATAAACGGAAGAACTGTTTATGTGTTTTCCCAGGACTTCACCGTATTTGGCGGCTCCCTTTCTGAGATGTTTGCAAAGAAGGTTTGCAAGATCATGGATCTTGCAATGAAAAACGGCTGTCCCGTAATTGGGCTTAACGACTCTGGAGGAGCCAGAATCCAGGAGGGTGTGGTTTCCCTTGCTGGATATGCAGATATATTCCTGAGGAACACACTGGCCTCTGGGGTTATTCCTCAGATTTCTGCCATCATGGGGCCCTGTGCCGGAGGTGCGGTTTATTCCCCGGCTATAACGGACTTTATTTTCATGGTTAAGAAAACCTCCTACATGTTCATTACAGGCCCTGATGTTATAAAGGCTACCACCCATGAGGAGATAACTAAGGAAGAGCTTGGCGGTGCCCTAACCCACAACACCGTTTCTGGTGTTGCTCACTTTATAGCGGAGAACGATGAGGAGTGTCTGCTTTTGATAAGAGAGCTTATGAGCTTCTTGCCCTCAAACAACCTTGAGGACCCTCCCTATAAGGAGCCTACTGATGATCCCAACAGGGTGGATGAAGATTTGAACTACTACGTGCCCGATGATCCCAACAAGCCCTATGATATGAAGGAGATTATAAAGACCGTGGTGGATGACCACTATTTCTTTGAGGTGCAGCCCCTTTTTGCCCCCAACATCATCATAGGCTTTGCGAGGCTCAACGGTCATGTGGTAGGGATTGTTGCCAATCAGCCCATGCACCTTGCAGGATGCTTGGATATAAATGCCTCTGTGAAGGCAGCTCGCTTTGTGAGGTTCTGCGACGCGTTCAACATTCCTATAGTTACCTTTGAAGATGTGCCAGGCTTCCTGCCTGGAGTTGCCCAGGAGCACGGTGGAATCATAAAACACGGCGCAAAGCTCCTTTATGCTTACTGCGAGGCTACAGTTCCTAAGCTCACAGTGGTTGTCAGAAAGGCTTACGGTGGTGCCTTTGACGTTCTCGGATCCAAGAATGTGAGGTCTGACTACAACTTCGCCTGGCCCACCGCTGAAATTGCGGTGATGGGTCCTGATGGGGCAGTAAACATCATCTTCAGAAGACAGATAGCAGAGGCCGAGGATCCTGAAGCTGAAAGGCAGAGGCTCATAGCGGAGTATAGAAAGACCTTTGCCAACCCCTACATTGCGGCTCAGATGGGCTACATTGATGAGGTGATAGAGCCTAAGTACACCAGAATGAGGCTGATACAGGCCCTTGAGACCTGCCTGAACAAGAGGGACACCATGCCTCCCAAGAAGCATGGGAACATTCCACTCTAATTGGGCGCTAGGAGGAGAGCCATGTTTAAGAAAGTGCTTGTGGCCAACAGAAGCGAGATAGCGGTAAGAATAATAAGGGCGTGCCAAGAGATGGGGATAAAGACTGTTGCGGTTTACTCCGATGTGGATAGAGATGCCCTACATGTGAGGATGGCTGATGAGGCCTATCACATAGGACCGCCGCCTGCTGCGGAAAGCTACCTCAGGATAGATAAAATCATAGATGTGGCCAAACGCTCCGGTGCGGAGGCCATACATCCGGGCTATGGCTTCCTTGCGGAAAACGCCGATTTTGCAAAGGCCTGTGAGGAGGAAGGCATAGTCTTCATCGGGCCTCCTAAAGAAGCCATAATAGCCATGGGAAGTAAAACCGTGGCAAGGCAGACCGCTATGAAGGCAGGAGTTCCTGTCACACCTGGAACGCTGGAGCCTTTGAGTGATGAGGAAATCATAAAGAAGGCAGAAGAGATAGGCTTTCCCATTATGCTGAAGGCCGTTGCAGGTGGTGGTGGTAAGGGCATGAGGCTTGTCCACAGTAAGGAAGAGCTGGAGTCTGCCATAAGAATGGCCAGATCCGAAGCCAAGGGAGCTTTTGGCGACGACTCCCTTTATATAGAGAAGTACATTGAAAATCCCAGGCATGTGGAGATGCAGATACTGGTGGATCAGCACGGAAACGGGGTATACCTGGGGGAGCGTGAGTGTTCCATTCAGAGGCGTCATCAGAAGGTGATTGAGGAGACTCCATCTGTCATTGTGGATGAGGATTTGAGGCGCAGGATGGGAGAGGCTGCTTTAAAGGTGGCCAAGGCGGCGGGGTACTACAGCGCAGGCACCGTGGAGTTTCTGGTGGACAAGGACAGGAACTTCTACTTCCTTGAAGTGAACACCCGTCTTCAGGTGGAGCACCCTGTTACCGAGATGGTCACTGGAATAGATATAGTGAAGGAGATGATAAAGATTGCGGCAGGGGAAAAGCTCTCATACTTCCAAGAGGACATAAAGATGAACGGTGCCTCCATGGAGTTTCGTATATACGCCGAGGATCCCTTCAACAACTTCATGCCCACTCCCGGAAAGATAACAGGATTCAGGGTGCCGGGAGGACCTGGAGTTAGGGTGGATGTGGGCGTTTATGAGGGAGCCTATGTTCCTATGGAGTACGACCCCATTGTGGCCAAGCTTATAGTTTGGGGCAAGGACAGAAGCGAGGTTATAGAAAGAAGCAAGCGTGCTTTGAGGGAATTTGTGGTGAGGGGGATAAGGACCACTATACCCTTCCACCTCAAGGTTCTTGAGGACGAGAGATTCATAAAAGGAGACTTTGACACCACCTTTGTAAACACCATCTTAGACAAGCTGGGGCAGGAGACTGAGGAGGGGCTTGAGCTTGCCCTCGCGCTTGCTGCTATTGCGGAGGATCAGAAGGAGTATGCTCCTGAAGGGGTGTGCAGAGGGGGTGGTATGGATCCATGGAAGTTCTTTGGAAGAAAGATGCTTATGAGAACATGTTGGTGGTAGGGGGTAGAGGATGGCTTACATTGCCTTGTACAAGGACAGAGAATTTAAGGTGGATGTAAAGAATAGAGGCGAAGGCCTTTACGATGTGGCAATATACGAGATTAAAAGGGAGGGAGAAAAAGAGGAGGAGATACTGCTCAGGGAGCTGTCCCTTGATGTGAAGAGGCACGGATGCTGCACTTATAGTGTGCTTGCCAATAATGTGAGCTATGAAGTGGACATAGAGGAGAAAGAGGAGCATACCTACGAAATCCTCATGCAGGGGGAGCTCTACCAGCTTAAGGTTATGGACGAGATGAAGATGAAGCTTGAGAGGCTCCTCCACGGAGAGGCTGGAGTTGCAGAAGGCGAGGTTAAGACCTCAATGACGGGCAAGGTCACAAAGGTTTTTGTCTCTGAAGGAGACGAGGTTAAGAAGGGGGATCCGCTTGTTATACTTGAGGCAATGAAGATGGAGAATGAGTTTAAGGCTCCTAAGGACGGGGTTGTGAAGGCGGTTAAGGTCAAAGAGGGGGATGTGGTAAATACAGGTGCTGTGCTCGTGGTGATAGAATAACTTTTGGGGGTGCCCCATGAGGGTTTACGATAAAGAAACGGCAGAGAGGCTTGAAGGAGAGAGGAAGCGCTGGGAGGATACAACCGTTGCCAAGGTGGTGGCAAAGACACCAGAGAGAAAAGAAAAGTTCACCACCTTTTCGGGCATAGAGATAAAGAGGTGCTTCTTGCCCTCTGATGTTAAGGATCTGGACTACGAGAGGGATCTTGGCTTTCCCGGAGAGTATCCCTTTACCAGAGGCGTTCAGCCCACCATGTACCGTGGGCGCTTCTGGACCATGAGACAGTATGCCGGGTTTGGCACTGCTGAAGAGTCCAACAAGAGATACAAGTACCTTTTGTCTCAGGGACAAACGGGGCTTTCTGTGGCCTTTGATCTTCCCACCCAGATGGGCTACGACTCTGACCATCCC
>JALVZS010000065.1:0-4467 GCA_027022065.1 bacterium | reverse complement strand
CCCATGGCGGCAGGAGAGGTGGGGAGGGTTGGCGTTGCCATAGATTCTCTAGCGGACATGGAGATCCTCTTTGACGGGATCCCTCTGGACAAGGTTTCTACCTCCATGACCATAAACTCTACCGCAGCTATACTTCTTTGCATGTACATAGCGGTGGCGGAAAAGCAGGGAGTGGACTCCAAGGTCCTTAGAGGCACCATTCAGAACGATGTGTTAAAGGAGTATATAGCAAGGGGTACATACATCTTTCCGCCAGAGCCTTCATTGAAGATCATCACCGACATCTTTGCCTTCTGCAAGGACAGGGTTCCCAAGTGGAATCCCATATCCATATCCGGCTATCACATAAGGGAGGCGGGGTCCACTGCCGTTCAGGAGGTAGCCTTCACTTTAGCCAACGGCATAGCCTACGTTGAGGCAGCTATAAAAGCAGGGCTTGATGTAGATGAATTTGCTCCCAGGCTTTCCTTCTTCTTCAACTGCCACAACAACTTCCTTGAGGAGATTGCCAAGTTCCGTGCTGCTCGCCGCATGTGGGCCAAGATCATGAAGGAGAGGTTTGGCGCCAAAAATCCTGCTTCAATGAGACTCAGGTTCCACACCCAAACGGCAGGCTGTACCCTTACCGCCCAGCAACCTGAAAACAATGTGGTAAGGGTTGCCATACAGGCGTTGGCTGCGGTGCTTGGAGGCACCCAGTCCCTTCACACAAACGCCCTTGATGAGGCCTTGGCTCTGCCCACGGAGACCTCTGCAAGAATAGCCTTGAGGACGCAGCAGATCATAGCTTATGAATCTGGTGTTGCCGACTTTATAGATCCGCTTGCCGGTTCCTTTGCCGTTGAGTACCTCACAAACGAGATAGAGAAGAGAGCTTGGGATTATATCAAGTGGATAGAGGACAACGGCGGTGTTCTGAAGTGCATAGAGGAGGGGCTTATACAGAAGGAAATACAGGATGCGGCTTATGCCTATCAGCTTGCGGTGGATAGGAAGGAGCAGATCATAGTTGGTGTTAATGAATTTGTTATAGAGGAGGAGCAGCAGGAGAGGGAGATACTGAAGATAGACTTTGAGGTGGAGAGGAAGCAGATAGAGAGGGTGAAGAGGGTAAGGGCTGAAAGGGATAATGAAAAGGTGGAGAAGGCCCTTAAGGAGCTGGAGGAGGCTGCGAGGGCTGGAGATAATGTGGTTTATCCCATATACGAGGCGGTAAAGGTTTATGCCACCTTGGGAGAGATATCCGACGTTTTGAGAAAGGTTTATGGAGAGTACAAGGAGAAGGTCATAATATAAGGCAGTAATGTGGATTACTTTACCCTGGCCAAAGAGGCGGTTTTTGTTAAAGAGAGGCTTGTTGGAAGGAAGGTTCAGAGGGCATTTCAGGGTGATAGAGGAGTTTCTTTAAAGATAAAGGGGGCTGGATATCTAAACATAGTGCTTGATCCGGATTTTTCCTCCTTTTTTCTGTCTGAAGGGCCTTTGTTTTCCGAAAAGGGTCACATATCCCATCTCATTGATGCGCACCTGAAAAATGCTTTGATTGAAGACCTTTCTCACGGAAAGGGGGAAAGGGTTTTTTTCTTCAGGATTGTGCAGAAGGATTTTGTGGGAAGGGAAAGTGTATACGAGCTTGTATTTGAAGTTCTGGGGAGGGCAAGCAACCTTATCCTCTGTAAAGATGGGGTGATACTTGATGCTTGGAGGAGGGTGGAGGGGTCTTTGGAGGAAAGGAACCTCTTGCCGGCAAGACTTTATCAGCCGCCTGTGGCTCAGAAGAGGGATTTTTTCATTCTTGATCTTTCAGGTAAGGAACTTACAGAGCTTCTAGCATCTTATGGCTTAGAAGATGCCCTGAAAAAGCTCTATCCGCTTCCGAGGTTTTTGGAGAAAAAGATAAAGTCCTTCTGGAAGGGAGCAGAGCCTTCAAGGCTTTTGGATTTTCTGGCCAGCTTTGAGAAACTTTTGGGCGAGCTTTCCTCTTCCTATGTGTGGCTGGGAGATAGATTACTGCCATTTGAAGAAGAGGGCTGCGAGAAACTACCTGTTAGTGAGGGGATTTGCCGTTTTGTCCTTGAAGGGATAAAGGGCAGGAAACTCAAAGAGGCAAGGAATAGGCTCAGACAGGTAGTGTCTTCAAGGCTTAAGAGGATAAAAAGCCTTCAGAAGAAGCTTGCCGAGGAGCTTGACGAGGCGAATCAGTGCGAAAGGTACAGGGTGTTTGGTGAGGCTATCCTTATAAATCTTTCTAGGATACCAGAGGGAAAAGATGTGGTTGAGCTTCCCGATCCCTACAATGAGGGTGAGGTGCTGGAGATTCCCATGGTTAAAGGCAAAAGGCCGAGCCTTGTGGCTCAGGATTACTTTTCCCTTTACTCCAGGCTGAAGAGCAAAAAGGAGCGTGTTGAGAAAAGACTTAAGGAGCTAGAGGCGGAAGAGGCTTTCCTTGAGGATCTTCTCTGGCAGATTGAAGATGCAGAAGAAGAACAGGAGTTTGAGCAGTTGGAGGAGCTTCTTGTGGATGAGGGTTACATAAAAAGGCAAAAGCCTGTTCGGAGGCCGAAACATACCTACCGCTACGACAGCTATGTGATAGAGGGCTACAGGTGTTTTGTGGGCAGAAACAGCAGAGCCAACGATTATGTGACCTTTAAACTGGCTTCAAGGGATGATATATGGCTTCATGCAAAAGGTGTTCCAGGTGCCCATGTGGTTGTTAAGGGTAAAGAGGTGCCTTTGAGTGTTGTTGAAAAGGCTGCGTCCTTGGCCGCTTACTTCAGTAAGGCTCGCCTTTCCAGAAAGGTGGATGTTGATTATACAAAGGTGAAATTCGTTAGGAGGATGCGCCCTGCAAGGCCTGGTCTTGTCCTTTATACGAACTTTTCCACCCTCACGGTGGAGCCTAAGTCGCCTGAGGAGGTTGTTGATATAGGCTAGTGAATGGAGAAACTGTGCACAATGCCTCCTTTGACAGGGGATTTTTGAAAAAACTGCGGGGAGATTTTTAGAGGGAGGTGGGTGAGGTGAAGTTTTCTTACTATCCTGAAACGGAAGTATTGAATCAGAAGAAATAGCAGAGGGGATTGTCGTGGATTATGGGGAAAATGGAGAAATTGTTGGTATAGAAATAGAAAACTTCAGTAAAAGAAAAGAGATTGAGGTGCCTGTAGTTGGTAACTTTCTTCCTATATCAGTGGGAGGAGGTGAAGGATGCTGAAAAAGGTAAATCATATAGGTATAGCTGTTAAGAGCATAGAAGAGGCAAAGAGGTTTTACGAAACTTTGGGCCTTAAAGTTGAAGGGGAAGAAGTGGTAGAGGAGCAGAAGGTTAGGGTGGCCTTTATCCAGGTGGGCGAAACGAGGATAGAGCTGCTTGAGGCCACATCCACTGAGTCTCCCGTTGCGAAGTTTGTAGAGAAAAGGGGAGAGGGTATACACCACATCGCCTTTGAAGTGGAGGACATTGAGAAGGCTCTTGAGCTCTTAAAGAAAAAGGGGGTGCGTCTGATAGACGAAAAGCCTAGAAGAGGTGCCCACAACACCAAAATCGCCTTTATCCATCCCAAATCCACAAACGGGGTGCTGGTGGAGCTGTGTCAGGAGGGGTAGTGGGAAAGACTCTCCTTTTTGCCTACAATACCCTTTATCCCGTTGGGGGACTTCTTCTTTCCCCTTATATAGCCTACAGGCTTGCCCGCTACAAAAAACACAGAGCGGGACTTTGGGAAAAGCTTTCTTTTAAGCTTCCTCCCAGGCTTCCTCACAATAGGAGAATTTGGTTTCATGCTGTTTCTGTTGGCGAAAGCCTAGCGGTGGCACCTGTGGTTAGCCTTTTCAAGGAGAGGCATCCTGATGTGGGGATCTATTTTTCCACCACAACTGCCACGGGGATGGAAGTGGCTAAAAGGAAGCTTTCAGGTGTGGTGGATGCCTTTTTCTTTTTCCCTTTGGACTTCTATCCGGTGGTTAAGAGGGTGGTGGAGGTGGTATCGCCCACTGCCTGTGCCATTGTGGAAACAGAGATATGGCCCTCTTTGGCCTTTGCCGTTGAGGCTCCTCTGTTTATGATAAACGCCCGCATTTCTGAGCACTCTTTCTACGGATACATGAAGCTCTCTTTTTTTATTAAGGAGCTTTTTAAAAGGTACAGAAGGTTTCTTGCAAGAAGCAGGAAGGACGCAGCAAGGCTTGTGGCCTTGGGTGCTCCTCAGGAGAAGGTTGAGGTAGCGGGTAATATAAAGTTCTATTCGGTTTATCAGCAGTCTTTGGGGGTTGATGAAGAGAGGTGGCGGAGGGAGCTGGGTCTTTCTGAAGATGCACCTGTTTTTGTGGCTGGTTCTACCCATCAAGGGGAAGAGGAGCAGGTGCTTAAGGCCTATAAGGTGTTAAAAGGTAAATATCCCAATCTTAAGCTTGTTCTGGCACCGAGGCATCCTGAAAGGGCGGATGAGGTGGAGGGGCTGATAA
>JALVZS010000064.1 GCA_027022065.1 bacterium | reverse complement strand
GAGGAAGTCAAGCAGTTGGGCACACCTACAGGGTGTGCCCTTGGGTTTGCTATTCCATGTAGTCGTCTAGAAGGCTTTGGTTCACGCATATTCCGAATAGGTATTTGTAAGGAATGATGCGGTTCGTGGTATCGTCGGTGCCTCCTATTGCGAAAACCTGCATTAAAAGAATATTTAAGCCTGGTTGTATTTGCTGTTGAGACACAACTGCTGCAAAGCACATGAGGTACCCTGATGCCTCACAACCTCTGTTCATTACAACTCCTACATCCTGCCAGAACTGATCTTCTGTTATTGGGTCTAGTCGGGATACTCTTATGTGCATCTGCATACCTGATACGGAGAAACTTCCCTGCTGGTTGATCTTCCTGGATAGATCATAGAAGAAGTTATCCAGTTTTTGTGTGAGCATGTAGTCTTGGGTAATGCTTTGGTCATAAAGGATGAAGAGGCCTATGTTGCCAAAGTCTGTTTGCACAGTTGCCTCGTAGCCAGATGTGGCAATGCTCATGGCAAAGCCGCTTCCAGCAAATAAAAATAGAGCTACTAATAGAGTGATAGCTTTCCTCATATTTTTCCTCCTAGGTTTTTTAAGAAAAGCTCTTTGCGGGAAAGATTGAGGAAATCTTGCCCGAAAGGCCTCTCTTATTTTGTAAGATAATAAATTTGCCCTTGCTTGGCAACAGAAAATGATTTATTTTTAAAATGCTATGAACCACAGGGTTTTCAGCGGGATAATTTGGATAGTCTTCGCCCTTTTTATGATAGGGGAAGGGCTATTTGAGGTTTTTAGGCGTGGGCAGCAGGATGCGTGGGTTTATGTAGCTATTGGGTTTTTCATTCTTGCCTTTCAGCTGTGGCTTTATAAGAAGACGGGAAGCATAGGGGGCCCTCTCTGAAGCCTGTCTGAACCTCCCGGTTCGGGGGGATGTGGCCGTGAAACCCGCTCTAAAAAGAGATGAAATTTTCCTTTAAAGAATCTCCGGAAGACTTTGTGGTTGAGGAGATTCCTGCCTTTAGCTTTTCCGGTTCGGGAGATCACTGGGTCATTAAGATAAAAAAGGTAGGCCTGTCCACTCTGGAGGTTATCAAAAAGCTTTCTCAAATTTTTAAAATCCCTGAGAAAGAGATAGGCTATCTTGGAATGAAGGATGTGGATGCGGTTGCCTATCAGTACATCAGCCTGCCTGCACGCTGCGATGTGGGGAAGATAGATATGGAAGGGGTGGAGGTGCTTGATGTGTCAAGGCACAAGGAGAAGCTGAGGGTAGGAAGACTTGCGGGCAATAGATTTGCCGTTATCTTGAGGCACGTAGACGATGTAGATTCATTGATTGAGGGTATAAAAAAAGTTGAGCGTGAGGGTTTTCCAAACTTCTTTGACGAGCAGAGGTTCTCATCGGGAAACCTTGAGAAGGGGTTAAGACTTCTTAAGGGGGAGAAGCTCAAGGTTTCTCCCTACTTAAAGAGGCTTTTTGTTTCAGCGGTTTCTTCCTGGGTTTTTAATGTTTACCTTAAAAGGCGGATGGAGCTTGGAATGTTTCCCGATCCTGTTGAGGGGGATCTTGTTGTGGATGAAGATTCGGATTACTGGTGCCCTTTGAGGTTTGCCGAAGGCGATAAACTTATACCCACAGGTCCCATTCCCGGTTACAAAATGCCTCTGCCCGAAGGAAGAGCTCTGGAGCTTGAAAGGAAGGTGCTTGCGGAATGTGAGATGGAACTTGATGCCTTTAGGCCCTTTAAGTCCAAGGGAAGCAGAAGGCCTATACTGGCCTTTCCAGAGGATCTTAAAGTGGAGATTTTGGGCAAAGACAGGCTGAAGCTTACATTCTTTTTGAAGAGGGGAAGCTACGCCACGTGTATGCTCAAGTGGTTGCAAGCTCCCTGAGGTACATGCCGTAATCTGTGTTGTTCAGCTCATCGGCGAGCTTGAGCAACTGCTCTTTTGTTATCCAGCCGTTTCTGTAGGCGATTTCCTCTATGCATCCTATCATAAGGCCGGTTCGCTTTTCTACAGTGGCCACGAATTCTCCTGCTTCTAGAAAGCTGTCGTGTGTGCCTGCGTCAAACCAAGCGAAGCCTCTTCCCATAAGCTTTACCTTGAGCCTTCCCATTTCCAGATACTTTTGGTTAACGGAGGTTATCTCCAACTCTCCTCTGGAGGAGGGCTTTACCTTTTTTGCTATTTCAATGGCCTGGTTGTCGTAAAAGTAGAGGCCCACCACTGCAAAGTTGGAGCGGGGCTTTTTGGGCTTTTCTTCTAGAGAGATGGGGTTGCCCTTTTCGTCAAGCTCCACTATCCCGAATCTTTCGGGATCCTTGACGTAGTAGCCGAATACATAGGCGCCGCCGCCTGTTTCTACTTCCCTTTTTGCCTCCTCAAGCAGGCTCACTAGGTTGTGTCCGTAGAATATGTTGTCTCCAAGCATGTAGCATATAGTGTCCCTTCCTATGAAGTCCTCCGCTAGGATCAGGCCTTCGGCAAGGCCTCTGGGCTTTTCCTGAACGGCGTATTCTATTTTCATGCCAAGCTGAGTCCCGTCTTTTAAAAGCTTCTGGAACATGGGCTTGTCCTCAGGGTTAACCACTATGAGGATTTCACTGATCTTCAGGAGCATGGCCACGGAAAGGGGGTAGTATATCATGGGCTTGTTGTATATGGGCAGAAGGTGCTTGTTTACAACCTTTGTTACTGGATACTGCCTTGTGCCCTTCCCTCCTGCAAGTATAACCGCTTTCATTGCCAGCTCCTTTTACAGGTTTTTGTACTTTGCGAGGCTTTTCTTTATCTTGTCTTTTAGCTTCAGGTACCTTTCCACCGAGGGGTACATGCCTTCCTCAAAGTGCCTTTCCATGTTCTCCGGAGTCCAGCGGTGGTTGTGGGGATCTTCAAATTTTACGCTGAGCTTTCCGTTTTCTATGATTATGTGGCCGTATATGTTGCATATGGGGCACCTCACCTTCAGTCCTTTGACCTCAAGCAGGCTGTTCTGGCACACGGGGCATATTCCCTGCTCTCCGGCGTAGTCTGTGAGTCCCAGAACTAGCCTCTTTCCATCCTCGGCGCACCTTTTCATAACCTCTTCGTTGAGCACTATTTCGCCTGGACCCTGGCACCTTGCTATGATCCTGTCAACGATCCTGTATCCCAAAGCCAGTAAGAATATGGAAATCTGGGCGGCTGTGAGCCCTTCCCAATCGGCTACTCCATAAGGTATTATGGCTACCGCGGGTCTTCCGTGCAGGAGCCTTCCCTTTTCGGAAAACATAAGGGGCATGCTTCTGTCCAGGAGCATTTTGAGTATCCCTGCGGCACCTAGTATGTAGGTGGGAACGCCTATAACGAGGGCATCGCTTTCCACGAGCTTGTCAAATACCTGTGATACTCCATCGTCTATGGGGCAGGGCTGGCCTTTAAAAGCGCACCTCATACAGCCCATGCACGGCTTGATTTCGTAGTCGGTGAGCCTTATGAACTCAACCTCTGCGCCTGCCTCCTTGGCGCCGAGAAGGCATTCCTTTACCATTACATCGGTGTTGCCCCACTTCCTGAAGCTGCAGGATATTCCCAGTACCTTCATCTTCTCTCCTTTACCGCTGGGAATTTTTAGCGTACTATTATCATAAAAGATATGGACAAGAAAAGACTCTTTACTCTAACCTTTGTGGGCCTGTGCCTTGTCCTTGCGGCGGTTGTTGTCTATATC
>JALVZS010000063.1 GCA_027022065.1 bacterium | reverse complement strand
TGTGGACTACAGGATAGGACCAAGAGAGACAAAGGTTGAAACCTACACATTCAGGGTTCCCAAGGATGTAAAAGGACCCATAACCATTGAGGCCAAGCTCTACTACTCCCTCGTGCCCTCCTCAGTGGGCAAGTTCCTGAAGCTGCCAAAATCCGAATACACACCCAAGCTGGTCAATGAAGCAAGCTTGCAGTTGGCTGTAAAGTAGTGTATCAAGGCGGCAGGGATAATCCCTGCCGCTTTCACAAATGGAGATATCTATAGTCATAGTAAATTACCAAACATCACATCTTCTCAAAAAACTCCTAAATATTCTTATTGAAGAAACAAAAGACCTAAAAGCAGAGATCATAATTGTTGACAACTCCTGCTCCTCCGAGGAAAAAGCGCAATTATTAAAGCTATCCGCCCTTTATCCCATAAAGCTTGTTATAAACAGGGAAAACCTGGGATACGCTGGAGCCTGCGAAAAGGGGAAAGAGGTTTCCAAAGGAAGGTATCTGCTTTTTATGAACCCCGATGTAATCCCTCTTAAAAACAGCGTATCTACCCTCCTTAAAGAAGCCAAAAAGCTTGGGGCAAGCGTTGCTGTCCCGAGGCTGTTCATTGACGAAGAATGCAGTATGCTACACCCCCCTGCATACCCATTCACCCCCTTTCATATTATCCTACATACAGTTTTAGGAAGGTTATTTTTCCATCTATGGAAAAGATACTCCTTCAAGCTTTGGAATGCGAAAAAATGCACCCCTATAAATTTTATAACAGGAGCCGCTTTCCTCATTAAGAGGGAACAGGCACAATTTGACACAGAGCTTCCCCTCTACTTTGAGGATGCTGCGCTATCCCTTTACATAAAAAGAACAGGCGGCAGAGCCTTCTACTGTCCCCAATCCAAAATGATCCACCTATACGATATGGCACCATCCCGTCTCAAAGGAGTCATGTGGAAAGTATCCGAAAGGATCTACTTTTCAAAATACTTTTCCCGCCCATGGACAAACCTCATGAAGCTGTCAAGACGTCTCTCAAAATCATGGATACCGAAAGGTGTGAAAACACTGGAGGAACTTCCGGACGAGAAGATAAAGGGCATGATTTCGCCCAACCCAGAGCTCATTCCCTTTGCCTTTTGAAAAATAGATAAAAAATCCCCCCTGGCAGAAAGGATACATCCCCTCTTTGTGCTCAAAATTTAATCCACTTCCATATTGAAATCAACCAAGATTTTGTTTTATAATAAAGCCGAGGTTTGTGGAAAGGAGGTGAGAGTTTTTGAAAAGGCTGGTTCTTGGCTTTGTCGTAGGCTTTTTAATAGCCTTATGTATAGCCCTCTTTTCAGCAGCCCAGATAATGGAATCAAACCAGGTTCACTTCTGTGCCTCGTGCCACGAGATGAAGGTATTTTACGAGACATGGCAGAAAGCTCCCCACGGCACCATCCACAGGGGCACCATAAGAGCGAGGTGTGTGGACTGCCATCTACCACATGAAGGATTTATGAAGTACCTCATAGCCAAGATCTTATACGGGGCCAACGATTACTATGTGCACATGACGGGCAAAAAGGCCTCAATAGAACACTGGTTAAAGCACTGGGAGCACAAAAAGCCCTATGTGCACAAAGCATACGAGTCTGGCTGCAAAAGCTGCCACAAGGAACTGATAGGAAACGGCATACCTCTCAAGGCCATAACCGCCCACAAGGCATACCTCATAGGGGAAACCAAGAAAACCTGTGTCTCCTGTCACCACATGGTAGGACACGGAGATGTGCTTACCGTTTTAAGGGAGAAAGCAAAACAAGAAGGGAGGAGGTAGGTTATGAAGAGGCTTTGTATAGCATTTTTAGGAACACTTTTAGCCTTTGGCCTTTCATATGCCCAGTATTACCCAAATCTTGTAAAGAATACGAATCTTGTGATTAAAAGAGGGTTCTCCAAAGAAGCCCTGCAGTGTATTGAGTGCCACGCCAAGAAAACCCCAGGCATTGTGCTACAGTGGAAGGAAAGCCGCATGGCCCATGCTGGAGTCTCCTGCTACGACTGCCATGTTGTTCCAAAGAGCTCTCCCATGGCTAGCCAGTGCGAAGGGGTAAAGGGCACCAACATTTACACCTCTCCCATGGTCTCACCAAAAACCTGCGCTAAATGTCATCCAACTGAGGTGGAACAGTTTACCAACAGTGCCCATGCAAGGCTTGCATCAAGGCCGGTGGTGGAGGTGGCCAAGCTGAGAAAGCTGCAAGAGTTCTTTGAGGGAGGAGAGTTTGCCGGTCTAAAGAAAGGCGATCCCAGAACCACAGCCACCAGAAGAACAGGCTGCCAGATGTGCCACGGCTCTGTGGTGAAGCTCGGTCCTGACAAAAAGCCTTTAAGCGACGGATGGCCTGGTGGGATAGGAGAAAGGTATCCAGACGGAGGTATAGGGAACTGTGCCGCATGCCACTACAGACATAAATTTTCCATTGAGCAGGCAAGAAAGCCCGACACCTGTGGCAGGTGCCACCTTGGACCAGACCATCCGGATATTGAGATATACCTTGAAAGTGCCCACGGACAGCTCTATCTGGCACACGGAGATAAGTGGAGGTGGGACAGCGCCCCCGATGCATGGGAACCCGGAGACTACGAGGCACCAACATGTGCCGTGTGCCACATGAGCGGTATAGGAGACCTAAAAACCACGCATAATGTAGGCGAAAGGCTCCACTGGGACCTCATGCATAAAAAGAGCCTTGTAAGGGGCACCCCTGAGTATCTAAAGAAGCCCTTTGCTGGTCCTGAAAGGGGAAACGGCGAGAGAGGAAGAAAGCTGATGATGAAGGTCTGCTCCAACTGCCACTCTTCAGTTCACACCAAGAACTTCTTTGAAAAGCTGGACGATGCGGTAAGACTTTACAACTACTACTACGATAAGGTCTTTGCCATGCTGCAGGACCTCAAAAAGAGAGGGCTTTTGAAGAAGGATCCATGGTCCGACGGTTTCCAGGAGCTTTACTACTACTTCTGGCACCACGTAGGAAGAAGGGCCAAACAGGGAGCAGCCATGGATGGACCAGACTATGCCCATTGGCACGGCTTCTTCCAGCTATTCCAGGTGTATAAAGATCTACAAAACATCTACCAGTGGAGGATAAAACATAACAAGATAGAAGAGCTCTCCACCGTCATGTCCTCTGCTCCTTATTAAAAAAGCACGGGGAGGGGCTCCCCCCTCCCCAAATATAAATCCTTCCAAACCCTTTATCTTCCCTCCCGTTTCTGATAAATACCCGCAAAATAATCGGTTTTCTTCGGGAGGGGGAGGCTATGATTTGGAATGACGAGTTTGAAACCCTACCAAGGGAGGCTCTTGAGGCCTTACAGCTTAAGAGACTTCAGGCTGTTGTGGAAAGGGTCTATGCCACTGTGCCCTTTTATAGGAAGAAGTTTGATGAGGCAAAGGTTAAGCCGGAGGACATAAAGACCCTGGATGACTTAAGAAGGCTTCCCTTCACCACAAAGGATGACTTGAGGGAAAACTATCCCTTTGGCATGTTTGCCGTGCCTTTAAAGCAGGTGGTAAGAATACACGCATCCTCGGGCACCACAGGAAAGCCCACGGTCGTTGGGTACACAAAGAGGGACCTTGAAACATGGTCAAATCTCACCGCCAGGGTTCTTGCTGCAGGAGGGGTTAGGAAAAACGATGTGGTTCAGATAGCCTTCGGA
>JALVZS010000062.1:9914-11979 GCA_027022065.1 bacterium | reverse complement strand
GCCTGAAGCAGCCTCTGGTGGGCCTGTTCAAAGAACTTGACTAGCTCGTCAATTGCATCCCTCAAGCCTGGATCGGTAAAGTGAAGCTTGAGCTTGCTTAAATGGACGGGATCAAAGGTGGTCTGGTGCAGAAGTCCTTCAACCCTCTCGTCAATCACCACGGTGTGTGGGAAGAGCTTGTTAAGGAGCAAAGGCAGCAAAGAAGGAGTAGATATAACCAACCCACCTCTCAAAGCCTTTTTAAGCTGCCGCTGAAATGGGCAGGTACCGCCTCTTTTGGCTGCATCCATACACACTCGGCAAACAAGCCAGGCAGGATATCCCAACTTGATTGCCTGCTTAACTTCCTCAAAATTAGAGCAGTTTTTGTTATCCCTGCCCGTGCAAACGTTGATCATGCGTGGAGAGAAGTAGCGCTCAGCCATGTTCTTGAACTCTTCCAACAGGCTCTTGTAAGGCACGATGTAGAGAGCACAGCCAGGCTGCATGGAGCAATACTCAAGCAGGATGTGGCTTTTGCCAACACCAGGTGCTGCTTGCAAAAGCAAATCGTTGCGAGTCTCAAAAACGTACTCCCAGAGCTTCTTGCGAGCTATTGACAGAGCCTCACTAGTGTGTATTCTAGGCACTAGAACCCTCCTTGATGGGCTTGCTCAGGGCCAGCTCAACCCACTCCTCAAAGGGCAGGCCCTTTTCACTTTGACCAGCGGGACACCTTAACTTGGCAAAGCATCGCAAGACGCCCGTGGAGGCCCAAACCCAGCTGCCGCTGTCTCTTTGAAGGCACAGAGGACAGCAAGCGGGCCTGATTGCTGGAATGCCGTGAATGGTTATGTGTTTGTAGCTGATCCCTAGCTCTTCAAGCACGCTGATTATTTCCTCCTCGGTCACCCTGCTTCCTGTATAGGCAGGTTTCTTGGGTTTCCTCCTCGGCCAGGAAGTAGAGCACACGTCAACCTTCTTGCCAGTTGAAAGCTCCTCAAGCTTCACGATGAGCAAGGTTGGTGGTGGTGGGACTTCACCATTCCAGGGCGGCTCAATTTCCCAGCGGTAGCGGAAAGTTGGATCTTTGCGGTGTGGAGATGGCGGCAATGGTGATAGAGTGTTAACGTGCAACTCAACTTCCACGTCCAGAAGCTCAAGCAGTATCACGCTTTTGTTCTTAAGCTCATCGGGTAGATCAATGGCCCGCATAAAGATGTGATAACCACGCCGTGTTTGGAGGCGTAGATACCCTCCAAGGTGTGGGAGAAGCTTGGGAAATTGCGAGCCGTCGTCAATGTCAAGCATCCAGATGTTGGCTGGCTTAAGCAGTAACCCTATGCCCCACTCTTGGATGTTTCTGTCCATGCCGTATTCCCTGCGCCACCTTTGCCATTCAGCCCAGGTGGGAAACTTTTGCCTGTACTCTGTCCACTTGAGGCCTCTAGGCGTTGCAGGCCCTCTAAGCGGTAGGACGGGCCAATTCCAACTGTTGAGGTAGGTTTCAACCCACTTCCAGTAAAGCTCAGGCGTGATGCTCATCATTTGCCTCCATCAAGAGCTTACTCCTTTGTCTTCGGCCTGAAGCCCTTAGTGGCCATGTCAAGAACCGTTTGGCCCCTGAGAAAAACTCGCCTACCAAGGCGTGTGTGCGGAAGCCCGCCCTGCCAAATCCAGAACCTCAGGGTGCTTGGGCTAAGGCGCAACACTTCGGCAACCTCGTGAACGCTGTAAAGCTCGTCAGGCTCAATGTCAGATAGGCGGAGCTTGGGAATTTGGTTGTCTTTGTGCTGTTTGATTACCTTATTTTTGTCAACCAACATTGCCAACCTCCAGTAATCTTTGTTTGTTATACTAATGCATCTAAACAAAGGTAATGTCAAGAGGTGTGGATAAAATTATTGACTTTGCCTGATGCAAAGCGTATCATCAAAGCATGTTCACGCTCTTTCGCTTGAAGGATATGGTGGCTACATGCCAGTGGAAGTCCTCACAGTACGTGTGTGTTAGGGAAATAAAAGGAGAGCGTTTTATTTTCCCTTTGCTTGAGGGATCTTCTTACGATGCGCTGTTGCAGCCCAAT
>JALVZS010000062.1:0-9904 GCA_027022065.1 bacterium | reverse complement strand
AGATGCTCAATTATATCAAGCAGTATGGTGCTTTGACTCATCAGCTCTATGGTGTGCCCTATTTCAAGTGGGTGCTTTCCAATCAGATAGGCTACCAGTTTGGCGAGGAGGCTGGAATAGCTGTTCCAAACCTTGGCAGTGAAATAAAGCAGGCACCGTTTAAGCGTGCTGTTATGGTGCTTGACTATGAAGACTTCAAGCAATGTCTTAAGGGAAGTCAAGCTGAATTAAACCCTCTGTATATCAGGGTCTTTGAGCCTGATGAGCAGGTTAACCTGAGCGAGGAGCTTGATCCGCTTGTAAAATCCCGCTTGCCTTTAAAAGAGGCTCCTCCGCCTGATAGGGAAGTTTATGTCGTTGTGGGCGAGCATGTTGAGGGCATAAGGGCCTATGCCTCACGCTTTCTTGAGGCTGTAAAGCGCTACATAGATGAGGGTGATGCCCTTCAACTGTCAGAATTTCTCAGGGCAATAACAAGGCTTTCCTATATAGAAGTTTCCATGCTTACTGACAAGCCCACATGGGTCATGGAAAGCCTATTTGCAGGCATTCATTTTATCCTGCTGAAATGCTTGCATGATGGCAACCTTAATTTGCAAGTGTGTCCTTCTTGCAAAACTGTTTTCATTCCCGTCCGCAAGGGTCAGCTGTACTGCAGTCCACGATGCAGGAATCGCCACACGGCTAAACAATCCTACGAGCGCAAGAAAGCCCAGAGGGAGGGGCAGGATGGCGATTAGCTATCCCTGTCCGCTGTGTGGTTACAAGTACATAGCGGCTTCGGTGGGTGTTTGTCCTTCATGCGGCAAGGACGTGCGCAAGGTAAAGGGCAAGAAGTTTTACGTGACCCTGTGGGTGGAAATGCCTGATGGCACCAAGCGCAAGATAAGGCGAAGGGCGCCAGGCAAAACCCTTGAAGAGGCCCGCATGTTTGAAGTGAAGCTCAAGGAAGAGCTTACCGTTGCAGGAGCACCTTTACAGGATCCCAATGTGAGGTTTTCCCGCCTCTGGCAGGAGTACGTTGACTGGTGCAAGCAAACAAACAAGCCTAGCTGGGTAAAGCGCAAGGAAAGCATATACAAGCACTGGTTTGAACCTTTCTTTGGTCACCGCAAGCTAAAGCACATCAACAAGCACCTGATAGAAAAGTACATCAGCTGGCGCATAGAGCAGGGAAACAAGGCGCCACGAGGAGGTACCGTAAAGCCTCACACCGTAAGGGTTGAGCTGGCTGTCTTGAAAAACTGCCTCCAGAAAGCCGTTGAGTGGGGCTACCTGAAAGACAACCCAGCCAAAGGAGTGAAAGTACCCATCAAAGGCACACCCTTTGAAAAGTGGCACATATTCACGCCACAGGAAGCCCAAAGGCTCATAGAAGCCCTTGCTCCACCTGCCCGCTACGTGGTTGAGCTTGCATTTTACACAGGTTGGAGAATAGGCGAGATCCTCAACCTGAAATGGGAGCAGGTTGACCTTGAGCGTGGTATTGTTGTCCTTTCCAGGGATGAGACCAAGGCAAGCAAGTCTCAAGTAAGAGTGCTCAACCATGAAGCCGTCAAGCTCCTTGAGAAAGTCAAAAAGCGCTACGGCAACAGCCCATATGTGTTTCCCAGCCCAAGAACAGGAAAACCTCTGAAAGGCGTTAGAAAGGCATTCAAGAGTGCTTTAAAGCGTGCTGGTTTACCCACAACCATACGCCTGCACGATATAAGGCATACTTACATCAGCTGGGCCATACAAAAGGGTGTGCCTATGCCCATACTGCAGGAGCTTGTAGGCCACAGCACCTTGCAAATGCTCCTGCATTACACCCACCTTGATGCAGAAGCCAAACGCAAAGAGGCTGACAAAATTACCATCACAGGTGAACCAGCCTTGAGAGTCATATCGGGTGGAGAATAGCCTTGTCTCCTTGCTTATAAGCTCATACTGTCTTATCATACCTACTGATCCAGCGAGGAGGCCATTATGAGGAGTACAGAAAGGGTAACCCTCACGCTTGACAAAGAAGTCATGGCAAAGGTCAGGGAGGTAGCTCGCAAAGAGGGCAAGAGCATGTCCCGTGTGGTGTCAGAGGCACTGCAGGACTACTTTGCTGTGCAGAAGCGCAAGCAAATCTATGCCGAGCTTAAGAAAGCCATAAAAGAAGCCAAGGGATCCTTTGATGCTGAAGCTGCCCTTGCCGAGCTTGAAAAGATAAGGAGCCAGTGGCGTTGAAAGTAGGGCTTGACTCAGGCTTCTTTGTGAAGCTCATCCAGGAAGATCCCAAGGCAGACAGCATCTTTTCAGAAATCGTTGAGGGCAAGGTAAAAGCCGTTGTTTCCACGGTCACGCTCCATGAAGTAGAACGCTTAGCCTTAAAGGGAGCAATCCAGCGGGATTTATGGGACAAGCTTTTGGCAAGCCTGAAGGTGTTTGTGGATATAGTACCGCTTGATGAAGAGCTTGCACTGATAAGCGCAAGGATCTCCCATGGTACGGGCCTTCCAACTGCTGATGCCGTGGTGTATGCAACGTGCCTTGACTGTGACGTCCTTTACACCACCGATAGAGACCTCCTCGCTGTACAGAGGAAGAAACCCAGGATTGTGCTCATATAGCCGTCCAAAATTTTGCCTTTCTCGCCCGTTTTCAGGGCCGTAGAGGCAATTTTTCACCCTTGCAAGGGATAAGATACTTGCCAGAAAGGAAGAAGCCCTCAGAGAGCCTGAAATCGGGCACAAAGTTAAGCAAACTTAAAAAGCTCAATAACTGAAACCAAACAAGACAAACAAAATAATGCTTGGCATGAGTTTTAGTAAACTAACATGGAACCCTGAAGGGAACCCTTGTCCTGTTTTACTATCGCCGTTGGAACCCTTTTTGGAACCCTGAGCCTGTTTTGCAAGGTGGGTAGTCTTTGTAAGTCCCTGATATTCTTGGCTGGGGCGCCAGGATTCGAACCTGGGAATGGCGGATCCAAAGTCCGCTGCCTTGCCAGCTTGGCTACGCCCCAGCAGGAAGATAATGGGGTGGGCGACGGGGGTCGAACCCGCAACCCCTGGAGCCACAGTCCAGTGCTCTAGCCAGTTGAGCTACGCCCACCACAGGCCACTTTCAAAATATGAATACTAAACTATAAAAGTCAAGAGGATAAAGCTTCAAAAATCCCTTGACAAAGTAAACAAAATGTATATTCTCTTTTTTGCCTGTAAAGGCTGGGGTGTGGGCTGGCGTAGCTCAGCTGGTAGAGCAGCTGACTTGTAATCAGCAGGTCGGGGGTTCGAATCCCTCCGCCAGCTTTGTGGAGGGGTAGCCAAGTGGACAAAGGCAGGGGACTGTAAATCCCCCGGCGGAAGCCTTCGGAGGTTCGAATCCTCCCCCCTCCACCATGGGCGGGAGTAGCTCAGGGGTAGAGCACTGGCCTTCCAAGCCGGTGGTCGCGGGTTCGAATCCCGTCTCCCGCTCCATAAAATTTAAAGTACGCCCACGTAGCTCAGTAGGTAGAGCACACCCTTGGTAAGGGTGAGGTCGGCGGTTCAATCCCGCCCGTGGGCTTGTCTTTTTGATTATAAATCTGGAGGTAACGAGATGGGGAAGGCGAAATTTGAGAGGAAGAAGCCACACGTAAACATAGGGACGATAGGGCACGTAGATCATGGCAAGACGACGTTAACGGCGGCGATAACGAAGGTATTAGCGGCGAGGGGATTAAGTGAGTTTATACCGTTTGAGGCAATAGACAAGGCGCCTGAGGAGAGGGAGAGGGGGGTAACGATAAATGTGGCGCACATAGAGTATGAGACGGAGAAGAGGCACTATGCGCACATAGATTGTCCTGGACATGCGGACTACATCAAGAACATGATAACGGGTGCGGCGCAGATGGATGGAGCGATACTGGTGGTGAGTGCGGCGGATGGTCCTATGCCGCAGACGAGGGAGCATGTGTTGTTAGCGAGGCAGGTTAATGTGCCAGCGATAGTGGTATTTATGAACAAGGTGGACATGGTAGATGATGAGGAGCTATTGGAGCTGGTGGAGCTAGAGATCAGGGAGTTGTTGAGCAAGTATGACTTTCCTGGGGATGAGGTGCCGGTGATAAGGGGTAGTGCGTTGAAGGCTTTGGAGTGTGGGTGTGGTAAGGATGAGTGTCCGCACTGTGGGCCGATAATAGAGCTGATGAAGGCTGTAGATGAGTACATACCTGAGCCTGTGAGGCCTGTAGACAAGCCGTTTTTGATGCCGATAGAGGACGTATTCAGCATAAGTGGTCGTGGTACAGTTGTGACAGGCAGGGTTGAGAGGGGGAGGCTTAGGCCTGGAGATGAGGTAGAGATAGTGGGGTTAGGACCTACGAGGAAGACGGTGGCTACGAGCATAGAGATGTTCAGGAAGGTATTAGATGAGGCTATAGCAGGGGACAACATAGGGGTATTGTTGAGGGGGATAGGTAAGGATGAGGTAGAGCGTGGGCAGGTGTTGGCTGAGCCTGGTAGCATCAAGCCATATAGGAAGTTCAAGGCTGAGGTTTATGTATTGACTAAGGAAGAGGGAGGGAGGCACACGCCGTTCTTTAGTGGGTACAGGCCGCAGTTTTACTTTAGGACGACGGATGTGACGGGGACGATCACGTTGCCGGAAGGGGTAGAGATGGTGATGCCTGGGGACAATGTGAACATGTATGTAGAGCTGATATATCCGGTGGCGTTGGAGCCTGGGTTGAGGTTTGCGATAAGGGAAGGTGGTAAGACTGTGGGGGCTGGAGTAGTAACGGAGGTTATAGAGGATTAAGCCATGGCTGGACAAAAAATAAGGATAAAACTAAGAGCCTACGATCATAGGGTTTTGGATAAGTCTGTGGAGGAAATAGTTAAGGCGGCTGTGAGGACTGGGGCCAAGGTTGTTGGTCCCATCCCTCTGCCTACCAAAATCAGCAGGTGGACGGTTTTGAGGTCTCCACATGTTAATAAGAAGTCAAGGGAGCAGTTTGAGATAAGGGTCCACAAAAGGCTTGTTGAGCTTGTGGATCCTACCCCTGATACCATAGATGCCCTTATGCAGTTGGATCTGGCTGCTGGAGTGGATGTGGAGATAAAGCTTATGGAGCAAGAAACCTAATTTAAAGGGAGTGGGTTATGGTTACTGGGCTTTTGGGCAAAAAGTTGGGGATGACGCAGGTGTTCAAGGAGGATGGAACGGTAATTCCTGTTACTGTCATAGAGGCAGGTCCCTGCTGGGTGGTGCAGAAAAAGACGCCCGAAAGGGATGGATATGCCGCAGTTCAGCTCGGTATGGATCAGATAAAGGATAAGCATGTGAATAAACCCATGGCGGGCCATTTTAAAAAGCACAATGTTCCTTTTTTGAGATATCTTAAAGAGATAAGGCTTTCTCCCGAGCAGCTTGAGGATGTGGAGGAGGGGCAGGTAGTCAACTGCTCCATCTTTGAGGTGGGTGAGAAGATACAAGTTACGGGCTGGACCAAAGGAAGAGGTTTTGCAGGCGTTATGAAGCGCCATGGCATGTCAGGTAGCAGGGATTCCCACGGCGCCAGGTATCACAGGGTTGTTGGTTCCATAGGAATGTGCACCTTCCCAGCTAGGGTTCATAAAGGAAAGAGGATGCCTGGGCACATGGGCACCAATAGGGTTACCGTTAAAAACCTAGAGGTAGTTGCTGTTTATCCGGAGAAGAACCTTGTGCTTGTAAAAGGGGCTGTTCCAGGGCATAGAGGTTCCTTGCTCATCCTTAGAAAGATGAGGTGAAGAGATGGAGGCCGTGTGCAAAGATATGTCGGGTAATGAAGTAGGAAAGCTTGAGCTTAATGAGGCCATTTTTGGTGCTAAAATAAACAGACATCTTATGTGGGAAGCCGTGCGTATGCAGCTTGCCAACAGAAGGGCTGGCACGGCCTGTACAAAGACCAGAGGTGAGGTTAGGGGCGGTGGCAGGAAGCCCTGGCCTCAGAAGGGAACGGGAAGAGCAAGGCAGGGATCCATAAGAGCTCCCCACTGGGTTGGCGGTGGAGTGGTATTTGGTCCAAAGCCCAGGGACTACAGCTACTCAATGCCCAAAAAGGCAAAAAGGGCTGCTGTGAGGAGTGCCCTTACAGCAAGGTTTAAAGATGGAGATATAATCTTTATTGACAAGATAGAGCTGGAGAACCACAAGACAAAAACTGCTGTGGCGTTTCTGAAAGGCCTGGGCATTGATGGCCAGAAGGTTTTAATCCTGGTGGATAACATAGATTTTAATCTTGACAGATCTACTAGAAATATCCCCTATGTGAAGGCACTTAAGGCTGAAGCTGTGAACGTTTATGACGTATTGAATGCGGACAAAATTTTGATTACAAAGCCCGCTTTGGAGATCATAGAGGAGAGGTTGGCGCCATGAAGTTCTTACAGGATCCCCATCAGATAATCATAAGGCCCATCATCACGGAAAAGAGCATGCGTCTTAAAGAGGAAGAGAACAAGTACACCTTTGAGGTGCATCCAAAGGCTACAAAAAAGGACATAAAGGATGCGATAGAAAAGCTGTTTAATGTGAAAGTTGAAAAGGTTAACACCATAAACATGAAACCTAAGATAAAGAAGAGGTTTGGAAGGGTTATAAAGAAGGGCAAGCACTGGAAAAAGGCCATTGTGAAGCTTAGAGAAGGGGACAGAATAGAATTCTTTGAGAGCATATAAGGGGGTTGATTGGCTATGGGTATTAAAAAGTTTAAGCCCACATCGCCTGGTATTCGTTTTATGACCGTTTCAACCTTTGAAGAGATTACGAAGGATGAGCCTGAGAAGTCACTCACGGTTCCCCTTAAATCCACAGGTGGAAGGAATAATCAGGGTAGGATAACTGTTCGCTTCAGGGGTGGAGGACATAAACGCAGATACAGAATCATAGACTTTAGAAGGGATAAGTGGGGTGTGCCTGCTAAGGTGGCGGCCATAGAGTATGATCCCAATCGTTCTGCAAGGATAGCCCTTTTGCACTACGCCGATGGGGAAAAGAGGTATATCCTCTGGCCTGAGGGGCTTAAGGTAGGGGATACGGTTATGGCAGGCCCTGATGCAGAGATAAAGGTGGGTAATGCCCTTCCTATAAAGTACATACCTGTGGGTACCTTTGTGCATAATGTGGAGCTCATCCCTGGAAAAGGCGGGCAGATTGCTAGAGCTGCAGGCACCTATGCCCAGATAATGGCCAAAGAGGGGGACTACGCCCATGTGAGGCTTCCCTCTGGAGAGGTGAGGCTGATACATGTAAACTGTATGGCTACCATAGGGCAGGTGGGGAACATAGATCACGAAAACATTGTTATTGGTAAAGCTGGGAGAAACAGGTGGTTGGGCAGAAGGCCCCATGTGCGTGGTACCGCCATGAATCCTGTGGATCATCCCCACGGTGGTGGAGAGGGTAAGACCAAGGGTAAGCATCCTGTCAGTCCTTGGGGCTGGTGTACCAAGGGAATGAAGACCAGAAAGCCTAAGAAAGTTTCTGACGCCTTTATCGTTTCAAGAAGAAAATAGGGAGGTAACGGCTAATGGGACGCTCTTTGAAGAAGGGGCCTTATGTTGATCCTAAACTCTTGAAGAAGGTGAGGGAGTTAAACGAGAAGGGTGAGAAGAAGGTTATAAAGACGTGGTCCCGTAGGTCCACCATTATTCCTGAGTTTATAGGACATACCTTTGCCGTTTATAACGGCAGAAAGTTCATTCCTGTGTATGTTACTGAGCAAATGGTGGGGCACAAGCTGGGAGAGTTTGCCCCAACCAGAACCTATCACGGTCACGGCGAAGATAAGAAGAAAGCCAAAGTAAAGAAGTGAGGAGAGGGAAACTATGCCTGCGAGAGCTGTTTTGAGGTATGCCAGGATTTCTCCCAGAAAGGCTAGGGTTGTGGCTGATATGATTAGGGGAAAGGATGTTGATGAGGCTTTCATAATACTGAAGTTTACTCCCAAAAAGGCGGCAAGGATTATAGAGAAGCTTCTTAAGTCAGCAGTTGCCAATGCTGAGGCCTCTCCTGACATAGTAGATGTGGACTCGCTTTACATAAGCAAGATATGCGTTGATGAGGGGCCGATGCTTAAAAGGATAAGGCCCAGGGCCATGGGAAGGGCCTATCTCATAAGGAAGAGAACAAGCCATATTACCATAGAGCTTGATGAAAGAAGGTAGGAGGTGAGAGTTTGGGGCAGAAAGTCCATCCAATAGGCTTTAGGTTAGGAATAACAAAAGATTGGCAGTCCAAGTGGTTTGCTAAAAAGGATTATGCAAAGAAGCTGCATGAGGATCTCAGGATAAGGAACTTGATAAAGGCCAAGTTCTACCATGCTGGTATATCAAAGGTTATCATTGAGAGGTTTACCGATAAGGTTAAAATAGACATCTATGCTGTAAGGCCAGGGTTGGTTATAGGGCGTAAAGGCGCTGAGGTTGAGAAGTTGAAAAATGAGCTTTCCAGCTTTGTGAGTGGCCAGCTTATCATAAATGTAAGGGAGGTGCCCATTCCTGAAATAGATGCCCAGCTTGTGGCAGAGAACATTGCAATGCAGATTGAAAGGCGCGTTTCCCACAGGCGTGCCATGAAGAGGGCTATAAACGCCGCCATTAAGTTCGGGGCAAAGGGAATAAGGGTGGAGTGTTCTGGAAGGCTTGGCGGAGCCGATATGGCGAGAACAGAGTGGTACAGGGAGGGGAGACTCCCTCTTCAGACCATAAGGGCGGATATAGATTACGGATTTGCTGAAGCCCTGACCAAGTACGGGGTTATCGGTGTTAAGGTGTGGATATACAAGGGTGATATCATAGAGGAAAAGAGGAAACCTGCGGAGGAGAGCACAAATGTTGGCGCCTAAAAGGGTTAAATGGAGAAAGCAGCAAAGGGGGAGGATGAGCGGCATAGCCACCAGGGGCGCCGAAATCGCCTTTGGTGAGTTTGGCTTGAAGGCCCTGGAGCCTGCCTGGATAACTGCTCAGCAGATAGAGGCTGCCAGGGTTGCCATAACTAGGCATATTAAAAGGGGTGGAAAGGTATGGATCAGGATCTTCCCTGACAAGCCTGTTACCAAGAAGCCCGCTGAAACGCGTATGGGTAAGGGAAAGGGAAATCCTGAGTACTGGGTGGCTGTGGTGAAGCCTGGAAGGATACTCTTTGAGGTGGGAGGAGTTCCAGAGGATCTGGCTAGGGAGGCTCTAAGGCTTGCATCCCATAAGCTCCCCATAAAGACGAAGATAGTTTCCAGAAACGACTAGCCTATTGGAGGGAGGAAGATGAAAGCTTCGGAGTTGAGGCAGCTCAGCATTGCGGAGTTGAGGGCTAAAGAGAAGGAGCTGCGCAAGGAGCTTATGGAGATGCGCTTTAAGAAGTCCATAGGGAGGCTTGACAATCCTGCAAAATATAGACAACTAAAGCGAGACTTGGCCAGGGTTCTCACCGTTATTAGGGAGAAAGAACTGGGCATAAGATAAAGAGGTGGGGTATGGGTAGAAGAAAGGTGCTCATAGGAGAGGTTGTGTCTGACAAGATGGACAAGACAGTGGTGGTGAGGGTTGAAAGGACCTTCCGTCATCCTATCTATGGAAAGGTGGTGAAAAAACACAAGAAATTTTACGCCCACGATGAGAATAATGAGTGTAAGATAGGCGATGTTGTTAAGATTATGGAAACAAGGCCTCTTAGTAAGCTTAAAAGATGGAGAGTTGTAGAAATACTAGAGAGAAAGGAGATGGTGCCCCATGATACAGCCGACAACAATGGTTGAGGTGGCTGATAACACAGGTGCTAAGAAGGCCATGTGTATTAGGGTGCTTGGTGGTTCTAACCAGAGGTATGCCCGCTTGGGGGATGTTATAGTTGTGACCGTTAAGGAGGCTTCTCCCGACGGGCATGTGAAGAAGGGGGAGGTTCACAGGGC
>JALVZS010000061.1 GCA_027022065.1 bacterium | reverse complement strand
CTATTTAAGCTTGCGCTTTGCGCTGCTAAACAATATGTTTAGTAGAGAACGAAAAGTTTAGGGTAGAGGATGGAGGTAGGTAAGAAGCTGAGAAGGCTTAGAAAGACCAAGGGGTTAACACTTGAAGAACTTGCAGAAAGAGCTGGGCTTACTAAGGGGTTTCTTTCTCAGATAGAGAGGGACAAGACTTCTCCTTCCATTGCTGCACTTAAGGCCATACTGGATGTTTTGGGAGAGGATATATCAAACTTCTTCAAGAATATGGAACTTAAAGAGAAGAATGTGTTTAGAAAGACAGAGAGGAAGCCCTTAGAATCTGAAATGCCAGGGGTTAAGATAGAAACTCCCATACCTAACCTGCAGTATAGAGAGCTTGATCCCATGATACTGCTAATGGAGCCTGGAAGTAAGGTTGAGGATGAGAGCTGGGATGTGGAAGAGGCCTTTGGGTATGTGCTGAGGGGAAGCATAAAGCTTTACATAAACAACAACGTTTACAGCCTCAGAAAGGGGGATTGTTTCTACATATTCCCCGATATGAGCTACAGGATAGAAAACGAAAGCAAAAAAGAGGCAGAAGTTCTGATAGTAGCCTACTAAATAAAAGAAAGGAGGGGGAAGATGAAGAGACTGGGGCGCCATCTGCTGGTGGAGTTTTACGGCTGTGATCCCGACGCTCTGAACGATGTGCGTGGTATTGAGGAGACCATGGTAAAGGCGGCAGAGGAGGCTGGCGCCACAGTTATTAAGAGCGTTTTCCATCTCTTCAATCCCCACGGGGTAAGCGGTGTGGTGGTTATTGCTGAATCCCATCTGGCCATCCACACCTGGCCTGAGTATGGATACGCTGCTGTGGATCTGTTTACCTGCGGTGAGAACGTGGATCCTTGGATAGCTTTTGAAAGGCTAAAGGAGAAGCTTGGCGCTGAGAATATGTTTACCATGGAGATCAGCAGGGGACAGCTCCACAATGTGCCTGTTCTCCAGCACAAACCTTAGTAGGAGGGGCGTATTCCCATGGTGTTCAAAACTCCTAAGAAGTACTTCTTCGCCTGTGGAAGGTCAGAGGGATTCAGACCGCTTAACGCCTTTGATGGCGCCCTTTTGGACGCTGGTATAGGGAATACAAATCTTGTTAAGATGTCTAGCATTATTCCCCCTGGGGCTTGCGAGATAGATCCTGTGCCCCTTCCGCCTGGTGCTTTGGTGCCCGTTGCCTATGCCAGCTATACTTCAGAGACTCCTGGCGAGCTTATATCCGCTGCAGTTGCCGTTGCTATACCGGAGGATGAGAACAGTCCGGGCCTTATTATGGAACACTCAGATGCCGCGCCCCTCAGAGAGGTGGAGGAGGTGGTTAGAAAGATGGCGGAAGAGGGCATGAGGATGAGGGGGCAGAGGATAAAGAGTTTAAAGAGCGCAGGGGTGGAACATAGAGTAGAAAAGGTAGGGGCTGTGGTAGCGGCTGTAGTTCTCTGGGATTGAGGTGGGCGATGGAGCTTTGGTTTAAGGAGGTTTACCCTCAAGGGTGGGGAGTGGTTTTTAAGGTAGAGAAGGGCCTATGTTCAGTGAGGAGTCCTTACCAAAGGATAGATGTGCTTGAGACGAAAAGCCACGGCAGGATGCTGGTTATAGACGGGGCCGTAATGCTTACGGAACTGGATGAGTTTGCGTACCATGAGATGCTGGTGCATGTGGCCATGTTTTCCCATCCCAATCCTAAAGATGTGCTTATAATAGGGGGAGGGGATGGGGGGACGGCTAGGGAAGTGCTGAGACATGATGTAAAAAAGATTCTGCTTGTTGATATAGACGAGGAGGTGGTTAATGTAAGCAAAAGGTTTTTCCCCTCACTTGCCACCTCCTTTGAGGACGAAAGACTTGAGGTAAGGGCCGAGGATGGCATAGATTTTGTGAAAAGGGCTTCTAATGGAAGTTATGATGTGATAATAGTTGACTCTACAGATCCTGTGGGGCCTGCTGTGGGGCTGTTTGAAAAGCCGTTTTTTGAAGATTGCTTTAGGGTTCTTAGGGAAGATGGCATCATGGTTGCCCAGTCAGGCTCTCCTTACTTTCAGCTGGATATAGTTGCAAAAAGCCACAAGAACATGAGTGAGGTTTTTCCCATTGCCAGGACATATATAGCAGGTACACCCAGCTACGGGGGACTTTGGAGCTTCGTTATAGGCTCAAAAAGGTATTTGCCTGAAGAGCCCATTAGAGAGGATAGCTCGGTGCTTGAAAAGCTAAAGTACTACAATCTGGATGTTCACCTTGGTGCCTTTAAGCTTCCTACTTACATAAAAAAAGCCATTGATGAAGCTAAAGCATCTTAAAGGGCACACGGAAAGGCTTTTAGAACCTCTTTCTCAGAGGCTGAATAAGCTAGGTGTAGCTCCCAATCATGTGACTTTTGTAGGAGTTCTTCTAAGTTTAGCCGCAGCGCTTTCCTACTACAAAGGTAGGGTGCAGGGCGGTGGATTGTTGCTTGCCATCTCTGGCATTTGTGATCTCCTAGATGGAAACCTTGCAAGGACCCAGAATAAAGCCTCTACCTTTGGCGCCTTCCTTGACTCCACCATGGATAGATACTCGGATATGTTCGTTATTTTCGGTATTATGGGTCTTGCCTTCAGAAGCCAGAATGAGCTTCTCTTTTGGCTTTCTGTTTTTGCGCTTGTGGGCTCAGTAATGGTTAGCTACACAAGGGCAAGGGCAGAAAGCCTAATAGAGCGCTGCGATGTGGGACTTATGGAGAGGCCGGAGAGGATGCTCACCATTATTATTTTTTCCTTGCTTAACAGACTTGATGTGGGGCTTTTTATAGTAGCGGTCTTGGGGAATCTCACCGCAATCTACAGGATATACTACACCTACAAGAGGACGAAAGATGCCGATATTTCTTGAGTTCTTTGTGTTTTTGATGCTCTTCTTTCTATTTGCCGTGCTTCTTAATCCCCTTTTCTGGTTCTTTATGTTTATTTTCTTTCCCATTATTTTACTTTTGGTATTTTACTTTATATCCTTTGAGGCCCTCCTTATAGCGTTGATGAACCTGATAGTTATACCGAAGCAACTGATTCATATGTTTAAAAATCCTGTTTTAAGGAAGAACCACGCTTTGGAACATGCAACAATTAATGTGCTAGAAGAGCGCTATGGTCCTTTGAAGGATGTGGGGGGATACGCAGAGATAGATGGTTTTTACATAATGAGCGGCGGCACCTTTTTGACGGCAGAGGAGATTTACATGGCAGCTCAAGAGGGGCTGTCAAGGCTTAAAGCAGGGGAAAGAGATCTTGCGGTCCACAAAAGGTGCGGCACATCCATAACCGTTACCAATTTACTGATTTCTGTGCTTTTTGTGGTGATACTTCTGTTTGGGGGATGGTTTAGCCTTCTGCACCTTTTGATAGCTTTGGGTTTGGCCTTTCTCGTTTCTCACCCCTTGGGGGAGCTTGCCCAAAAATACATAACTACGGATCCAGAGGTTTCTGGCATGAGGATAAAGGGCGTATACTTTGATCCTTTCTCCAGGCGTTTGGGACTGCCCATTCCCCTTCCCCAGCAGAGGTACTTTGTGGAAACGGAATGGATAAAAAGGGCAAGAAGGATCTGGTAGCACTTCATAGAAATGAGTTTGACCTCCTAGTGTCTCTCGTTCTTAAGTGGAGGAGGAAGATAAACATCACCGCCCTTTCAACGAGGGAGGAAATATACAGGGAACTTATAGAGGATTCGCTTGCTCCTTTGGAGTTTGATCTTGTTG
>JALVZS010000060.1 GCA_027022065.1 bacterium | reverse complement strand
TCATGCTTTCCACCTCGCAAGTTTTTTGATTTTATGGCGGAGGGGGTGGGATTCGAACCCACGGTGGGGCTTATAACCCCACAGGTGATTTCGAATCACCCGCCTTCGTCCACTCGGCCACCCCTCCCCACAGGGATCTTGAGATAACGAGGAAGTAGTGTTCTAAGAGATGCCGCCCATTAAAATACATAGCTTTTTCCTAATGTAAAGAGGCAAAAAGAAGATCAATCCACCCATTTAAAGATCACTTCTTCTAAAGGCCTCCTCGTGGATCTTCCTTCTCTAGCTGGATACCCTATACACACAAGGGCCATAAAGTCCCAGTGTTCTGGAACTTCCAGCAGTTCTTTAACCTTGTGGCTGTTTTTGAGGATCTCTCCTAGCCACACTCCTCCAAGACCAAGGCAGTGGGCTGCAAGCAACATGTTCTCTATGCAGGCTCCTATGGCCTGAAGATCCTTCTCCCTGTGATAAGAGACAGAGGTATCCATGAAAACGGCAATGGAAACCGGAGCTTCCCTAATGATCCTGCCCGATACTGTTAGTTTGGCCAGCTCTTCCCTCATCTTTCTTTGTGTTATTACCACGAACCTCCATGGTTGGTTGTTCTTTCCCGATGGTGCCCAGTGCCCCGCTTTGATTATCTGAAGTACCGTTTCCTTTGGAACCTCCTTTTCCTGGTAGTGCCTTATGCTCCTTCTGGTTAGTAGGGCTTCCATACACTCCATATCCCTCTTCCTCCCAGCTTATAAAGCTCTTTATGATACTGCTTACAGGGGGTTTATCCAGCTCAATACTGTGATCCGCTGGGAATAGGAAGAGCCAAGTCTTTCTGTTCCTAAATATAGAGAGCTTTTCCATAAGCTTCAAGGACTGGGAGTAGGGAACTGTGGCATCTAAGGTGCCGTGTATAATTAAAATGGGGAAGTCCATGAAACCTGCATAGGTAATGGGAGAGAGCTCTACCATACAGGCTGCTTCCTCTTTTCCCTCCTTGGCACAGACGGCCTCTGTGGCGTTAACTGTTGATATCCAGTTTTTGAATATGTTGGGGTGCTTTAGAAAGTGTCTGTACATGTCTGCTAGATCCGTCATTCCAGCAATGTCTATAACAAATGCAGGTTTTATATAAGGTGCGGCCATCAGGGCTATGTAGCCACCATGGCTGTATCCTATAAGGCCTATGGCTTTGGCTCCTTTCCTTCTGAGTACCTTTGCCATGAGCACCGCTTCTGCCACCTCCTCTTTACCCAGGGGAGATGGGGAGAAGTCCAGAGATGCTACACCGAAATCATCTGGTACTATAGAGCTTACCTTTTTGCAGAACTCAAAGCTCTTCTGGGCTGAGGAGAGCCCTCCGTGTATGGCTATAACCATTTTGTCCTTTATTTGGGTTACAAACCCTCTTGCTCCTTCCTGCATGAAGAAGGAGCAGTCCTGAGCTTTTACAGGGGCAAATAGAAGCAAAAGGATTAGTAGAACAGTGCCCATCTTGTGCCCTCGCTAAGGTTATACACAACTCTATCAGATTTTCAATATTTCTCCTACATAAAGTCCCACTCTTATTCCCCCGTGGGAAAAGGAGGTGACTTTTTCTAACGGGAGTTCTGTGGTTTCTACAAACTTCTTCATGGGTGATAGGATGGCAATCTTTGCCCTTGAGAAGTTTTCCCTTATCCACCTTCCTAGATTTCTGTAGACTTCTTGTGTTTTGGCTGTGCTAATGCGAATCCCATAAGGGGGGTTCGTTACCACAAAGGCTTCTTTGAATGGAAGCCTTGGAAAGCTTCCTTGAGCGAAGTTGGTGCAATCCTGCACGTTTGCCCTCAATGCGTTTTCTCTAGCCATTTCTATGGCTTTCTTTGATATATCAAAGCCTTCTACAGCTACCTTGCATTCTCTGATATTGGATAGCGCTTCTTCTTTTATCTTTTCCCACAGCTGGGGATCGTGTATACGCCACTTTTCAAAGGCAAACTCTCTAAAAGCACCTGGGGGTATGTTTTTGCACATGAGGGCTGCCTCTATGCATATTGTGCCTGAGCCGCAGAAGGGATCCACAAGGGGCATGCTTTTGTCCCATTCTGCCGCCAAAAGCATGGAAGCGGCCATATTTTCCCTTAAAGGGGCTTCTCCCACAAGCTTTTTGTAACCCCTTTTGTATAGCATGGCTCCCGATGAGTTTACGCTTATGGTAAACTTGTCTCTTTCAACTTTTACAATTACACTTTCTCCTTCTTCTTCTGTTTCGGCTATTAGGGGTTCAAACTTAACTCTCTGCATGATTCCCCTTATGATTCTTTCCTCAATGGCCTTTGTGTGGTACAGCTTGGACCTTCTTGATGTAACCCTGAACTTAACAGGCACATCTGGCCTTATGTATATCTCCCAGGGATATCTACTTACCCTTTCCACGAGCTCTTTGAAGGTTGTGGCTTTGAAAATGGCTACCCTTAGAAGAATCCTTGTGGCGGTTCTTAGAAAAAGATTGGCCTTGTAGAGCTCTTCAAGCCCTCCTTTGAAGTCCAATCCTCCCTTGACCATTTCCCCTCTTATACCTAAAGCCTCTAGCTCTTTTTGGGTGAAGCTTTCTAAACCAGGAGGTGATACAGCGAACAGTTTGTATATGCTCTTTCCCATTATCTTCTCCAGATCCAGATTATTATAAGTAAGCCCCCTATGATGGAGAGCACTATACCTGCCTTTGCCCTTATTATAACCTTCTCAGGGGGTGTGTTGGGTCCGGGAGATAGGAGTTTCAAAGAGGCGGCTATGGAGGCTAGTCCTAACACCAGAAGCCCCCTTCTTCTCTGCAGAAGCCAGCTTATGGAATCAGCAAGTATTTTAGCAAGAATATCCCACATAGCGCCCACAGAAGTGGAGGCACCTCTCTATGCCTCCCAGATAGCCCCTTTACAATAGGATACGAGATAAAGCCTGCCGCAAGGCCGTTGGCTATGCTGTAGGTTACAGGCATCATGAAAAGCGTGAGAAAAGCGGGGACTGCCTCGTCCATTTTGTCCCAGGGTATGTTCTTTACCTGGGAGCACATAAGTATCCCAACTATTATCAGAGCAGGTGCCGTTGCGTAGGGAGGCACTATGCTGACCAGAGGATAAAAGAGGGTTGAAAGGAGAAACAGAACAGCCACTGTTATAGCGGTAAGTCCTGTTCTTCCTCCCTCTGCTATGCCCGTTGAGCTTTCTATGTATGTGGTTACCGTGGAGGTTCCCAAAACGGCGCCTACCGTAGTTCCTATGGCGTCTGCTAGAAGTGCCCTCTCTGCCCTGGGAAGTCTTCCGTCTTTGATAAAGCCACCAAGCGCTCCCATGGCGGAAAGGGTTCCTATGGTGTCAAACATGTCAACAAAAAGAAAAGCAACAACTGCCTTCCAGAAGGCCAACTCTCCTATCCTGCTTAGGTCCATCTTCATAAAGGTGGAGGCTGGGCTGGGAAAACCGAATATGCTGTGGGGTGGGGCTACTTTACCTAAAAGTGCAGAAAGAAGAGTGATGAGAGCTATTGTTATTATAAGGGCACCTTGTACGCCCCTCAGCATAAGCACGCCTGCAATTAGCGTTCCTGAAAACGCTACAGCGCATGGGTATGATCCTAAATGGCCTAATTTGGCGAAGGTTTCAGGACTTGCCACAATTATTCCTGCGTTCTTCAGCCCTATAAGGGCTATGAAAAGTCCTATGCCCACTGAAGAGGCGTAAAGCAGGGTTGTGGGAATGCTGTTTATCAGCGTGTTTCTCACTTTGGAAACGGTTAGGGCT
>JALVZS010000059.1 GCA_027022065.1 bacterium | reverse complement strand
GGTACCCATGCTCCCCTCCTATATGGGTCTTATTACTATACTAAGCTTATGTCCCATTCTATAGGGGAGCAGTATATGTACCCATGCTTGGAGTAAAAATGGCGCCCTTTGATAAAGTGCTGGAGGCTGTCAAGAAGTACTTTGAGGAATGGGAAAGGAAGAATGAGTCATGAAGCGTAGGTGGTGGGAAGATGAAGAGTGGCTTTGGAGCCTTCTGGAGGATAATAGGAGCCTTTAGACAGGCATGTATCCAACCACCCAACGAATAATCCCTCTGTCCTTAACAGCCTAATTGCAGCTGCCGTATTGAGGCAGCAATAGCATCCTTGCTGCACAAGCGCATGGCTTGCGGACTAGCTAGAGGGTTCCACGGGGTTCCATTTAGGGTTCCAACGGCATTGTGAAGAAACATTACAAACAAACATGATTGAAACTGAAAGTGCTTGATTTTCAAAGGCTTAGCAATTTCACCAACAAAGCTAAAACCTACTAAAAATGCGCTATCAAGGACTTTGGATCCGCCATTCCCAGGTTCGAATCCTGGCGCCCCAGCCAAGAAAGGCAGATTAGGGATATCTGTATACAAAATCTATTACTGCCTCTTCGTTTAATCTTTTGGCTTTTACTCTGAAAGTATATACAGTGGTAATAGCTTTGGCTTGCAAAAATTGTTCTTTATTCAAAAGGCATGCGTTGATTTCATAATCCCCCAATCTACTGATAGGCAAAGTTACTGAACATCCTTCCGTAGAATTTGTGGAATTACAATCAAACTCAATTCCCTCCTGAATAGCGGCTATTATAAGGTTGATAGTACCTTTAGCAGCCTCAAGTGCAGTAGTATATCTTTTGACAGAACCAGAAATAGCGGTAGAAGTTCTAAGCATATAAAAAAGCCCTAATATTAGAAGCAGGCAAACTAGACTTAGTATAAGCACTATCACCAAAACTATTCCTTCGTTATTTGCTCTCACTTTTTCTCCCATACAAGTTCATTGGTTTAACGAAAAGCCTTATTACCCTCCATCTGTAATGCTCATAATCATTAGGCAGGAACAAAGTTACATCATCAACGGTGATTGTTCTATTTCCTATATACTTATAATTTAAATCCTTTTTGCCTTCCTGAGCTACTATATAAACTCTGACTAACCTAAGGTACTCACGTATTTTTTTATTATCAGCAGGAAAGGTTAAACTATCAAACTTCACATCCCAATCAGCAATACAGTTGATAACAGGTTCACCAGTCCCGTTTCCAACCTTCCTCAGAAGGCTGTGAGTGTGAGGATTGCACCTAGAAATTAAAGGACTATCGCTTAAATAATACTGTATCCTTTCGCACTTTCCAACATCACAGCCATTAGCTTCACCACTTTCAACCTTATCCCTTATAGGGAATGCTACATAAACATCCGTACCTGAACAGGTTGAATTGCCAGAAATTATATCTCCTCTGGAGCTGAGTTTTACATCTCCTACATATGACTTTGTTCTAGCGTTAAGCAAAGCATACCAGCCAGATTCCAAGTTGCAGCCTGCCTCTACAAGCTTCAAACTACCTGCTTTGCACTTTAGTATTAAGTAGTCCCTTGTATCTCTATTTGTGTTATTAATAGTTGATCTAATGGTGAGTCTCTTACTGTTGGCATCCCACTCAACTATAGGAGAAGTTTCATCAGAAGCTATTCCATAACCCATATGTTCAATATCAAGCCTCAACACCTGAAGAGCAATCTGCTCTATGTGAGAAGCAACTTTTTCGCTTTCCTGCTTGGTATTTTTCATAACATTTGTAAACCCAGAATAAGCAGCTGCCATTAGGATCATTATTATCACTATCACAACCATCAACTCCACAAGGGAAAAGCCCTGCTGTTTGTGGCTATCGCTTACCATTGGTTAATATCCACTATGGTTTCAGTACTGTAAGAATAAAGCTGTCCCTTGTAGCTCCAGCTTACAGTAACGGTCACCTTTCTAACATCTTCCAAGCCACAGCACTGCTGTGATGCACAGGTTACATTATACGCAATTTCAGCATTTCTTATTCTTCTAATGACAATGCTACTAGTAGCGTTACTATGAGTGCAGTTTAAATTACCCTCAACGAACTCTGTAGCTATTCTGACCGCTTCGTCCCTCAAAAGATTTTGAGTCGAATAGGATAAGCTCGTGATACTGGAAAATACAAGGGCCAAAATCACCACTATTAGAACCACCAAAGCAACCAAAACCTCAACCAGACTAAAACCATCATCACTCTTGATTCGTTCCATTGCACTTATCCATTTTAACCCTCAAAGTAGATACAACCACACAGTCATATTTTGCATCGTTAGGCTCAGGATAGTATATTCTTGACTTTGTATAACCTACTCCAGACACATGTATAGGAGCGTTGGTCATTCTAAAATCAACCTCAAGCTTTTCACAAATGGTAAAGTTACTACTGCTGTTGGTATTATTTTCACCGCAAACATCTTCACAAATACGACCAGCAGTTCTTGCACATATAAGGTGATCATTTAGGTTAACATCAAAATATAACTTCCTATTAAACGCCTTAGTTCTCACCTCTTGAAGGAAGCTGTACACCTTTTCAACATTTGCCTCTATTTTGCTGGTCCATATCCAGTCTTGTATGTTGGGAACAGCGATTGAAGCTAAAATGGCTATTATGGCCATAACTACCACAAGCTCTATTAAGGAAAGCCCCGATCTCACCTTTCTAGCCAGAGAATTAAAGTGCCCTTCTTACCCACAGGAGAAACCAGAGGAGTGGCGGTCTCAGGAGCTATTCCTTTATACCAAGGAGTGGCACGCCCTCTCTTTTTTGTAAAAGTTTTCTGTGTTATAGGTTCAACATTTCCTCCTGAAAGCTGCAAAAATAAAGTACCTTTGAAACCTTTTGTCTTGTACTTACCACCTGGACAACCTGAAGTTGAATTCCCTCCGGTAGCACAGTTCAAACCCCACATTCTGCTTCGCCCACCAAAACCGCATATATCATCTGTAGGTTGTATAGTGGTAAAGAATATAACATCTTGGACACTTACAGTTGGATCAGCTATATCTCTCTCCTTCATGTATCCTTCTTCCTTGGGATCCAACTCTACATACCATGCAGTAACTCTGCGATCGCCAATCAACTCATTACACACACCTTCAGCATTATGCGCAACATTAACATTACAATGCGCCATGTCATCGTAGCATCCATCAATCCTTACGCCGTATAATCTTTCTCTGTCATTTTGGTTTTGCCCTTCATCATCTGTCTTGAAAAACCACCTTCCCGTTCCAAAGTAAATGTAGTGCATATCAAAGCACTTCATATGCTCTATCTTCGCAGTAACGGGTTTAATTGCGCTATTGAACACTTTTACATAATCCCATCTTGTAGGATCATCGCCGTTTATGCCTATGCCAATTACATTACCCTGCCATTCTGAACCTGTGCAATAACTAACGCCTACGAAAACCATGTCTGTATTCCCATCCTCATTGTAGTCTATGCCTTCAGTAAACAACCTGCCACCAAAAGCGTTTTTAAATGAAGCAAGAGTAGAAGCCACGTTTTTATCAATAACATACTTCCCTGCTATCTTCCCATCACCATCAAGCTCCAAAACGAAAAATCTCAAGTCCTGATCCGAAGTTCCATCATAATTTGTAGGACCTGAGGCAAATAGTATAAAGTGCTTGCCTCTGTAGGTGATATGGGCAGGGCCTGAATAGGCAAATCCGAGGTGAGGATCCGTAAACTCCCACAAGAACTTAGGATTTTCAGGATCAGTAACATCAAGGGCAAAGTAGGAAGATAGGCCCGTGCAGTTTTCTGAGTTAACATCAGGGCAGGTATCCTCAGGTGGATGCACCACACTTGTTCCGCCTCCAAATCTCATGCCGCCTATAAGTATGCGCTTTCCGTTTACGAGGATGAGATAGGGAGGAAGATCCACATAGTATATGTGGCAATAATTTGGATCCATTAGGTACCGGAGATAGGGAAGAGCGTTTTTAGGAATAAATGCCCAAAGTTCTTTACCTAATGTAGTATCCCCGCAGGAGTTTTTATCCTCGCAGAGCTTAGTCGGAGAGAAGAAACCTTTTTTGAGATAGCCCACTTTAAAGGCGTGAAGCATCCCATCATTTGCCCCAACGAAGACCACGGTGTAATTACCATACTCAGCAGCGGCAGGCGTTGAATATATAATGTCTCCCAGCTTCCATGTATGGCCAGCATCGTCTATCTTTCTACTTCTACATTTACCAACATCATTACCTCTTATAAACTCTATAAGTTTATTTACACGCTCATCTTTATTAGATACCTGAGAAATCAAACAATACGGAAAATTATCTGAATTTCCCAGATACTGCGAAAATTTACTTTTGTTGGCAACAGTGAACTCAACCAATTCGTTTTTGGAAGAAACAGTGTAAATCTTTCTATCAGCCGGTCCTTCACTGGCCAACTTACTTCCTGCCTCTATGAGAGGATGAGTCTCATCAAAGGAGTTGTAGGTAACTATTCCCCCAGCGGTAGAATTGGTGCAGCCGTCCTCATTTGTTAAGTAGGCAACTATCTTCAGGTGGCCAGATGAATCCAGCTTCCAGTCAAGGACTCTGTCATAGGCAAGCTCCAGGATTTTGTCGTTTTTTGTGTCCTCCCTTATGTTTTGGCACAACATAGAGTTGAAGAGCCACCAGGTGTAAAGGTAACCTGTCCAGGTAATCTTTCGGCCAACAGATAAAGTTTTTTCAGGATAAAACACAGCCTGGTATGCAAACATTTCCATTTGGGATTTTTCGGAAAGAACACTTACAGCTGTTCCCGAAGAAGCACGGCGCAAGATATCGGTAAGCACGTTTTCAAGGGCTTCTTCTAGCTCATAACCGTTACTAGCTACAAAATAATTATCAGGGACTCCATCTCCGTTTCTATCCCATTCTTCTCTTGATGATGGTTTGCCGTCTCTATTTATGTCTTCAAAACCGCCATTTATTGCTGTGCAATTTAGCAAACCTGATCCTTCACCAAAAGCAAATATAGTGTATATAGTTAGTGTCTGGTTACCCCTCAAATCGCTTCTAAGGTCGTTGGTGTGCGCATATAAGGCAACATCTTGAACCCAAGGCTTATTACCCCCCGCTCTGCAAGTTGGTAAACTGCCGTCATAAGAACAACCTCCATTATTCTCAGCATAGTTTTTCAAACCTTCAGGTAGCTCATCGTCTCCGCACGGTTCTCCATCAGTTATATAAATGACAAAGCTTTTAGCACACCAGGCCATTACAGGATTATCCGCTGTGCCGTAGTTGTAAGGGTCAACACTTGTGTCTATCTGATAATCTCCCTCTTGATATCTAGGTCCTGGACCATTTAGCATCTTATCCTTCTGAGCAAAATACCCTACTACAGTCCACAAGGTTTCTGCCAAAGGAGTGTTAGAATCTGGTCGTTTTTCATTTATTTTTTCCACCAATTCACTTGTGTTGTTATATGATATAGGTACTGATATATATCCACCGTTGTCGTATATATTTACATGATAAAAAGCTAGTCCCCATCTTACTTTATTACCAATTTTTTGAATAACCCCCACTGGCCTAGCAGAAACTTGAATTTTAACATTATACTCCTCACATATTTCTCCCCAACCCCACCTCCTCATTTCCCGATGACATACTTCAAACTTAGAAACACCTCCACTTCCCAGATCAAATGTAAAGTCTATCGTTCCAGTATAAGGGGTATAATACTCTGCATTATCGACTCTTTTTATATAACCTCTACCTTTACCATCCGCTTCCTCACCTACTAAATAACCATTGACATATTTCCCCCCAGTCAAAACCTTTCTAGCAATATCTATCCTTCTCATAGTAAGCCAATTTAAGAAGTTCCCATCCCATTCATCATCCTCTTTTGATCTACTATCTTTTTTAGCAGTTGCTATAAACTTTCCGTTTTCATATTTATACCAATAATCTGGATTGAAATATCCATAATACTTTTTAGCAGAATCAAAGCCATAGCTAACATCTTCACCTCTGTAGTTATAAGCGAAATTAAACATTGAGCCTGAATTATCCAAAATTATCATAACATTAGGCGGAAGAACCCTACTCAGAAAAGGAGGAACAGCACAGTAATTAGTCATAGAGGCAGACAACACCACATTAACATTCAAGCAACCCAAGAAAAGTAAAATTAAACAAAATCCTAGAAACCCCCTCACCGCTTCACCCTTTCTGCTTTCAATACTGCATCTACATTCTGGATCTTCGCAAGGACCCTTTCAAGCTGGGCCTTGCTTTTTACGGTGAGAACGAAGTTTAGGAAGGCTCTTTTATCCACGGTAGTTGACACATTGGCGGACTCTATGTTTATGCCCTCCTGAGAAATTATGCTGGTTATTTCTGCCAAAAGGCCCGGTTTGTCGTAGGTCTCTATGCGGATCTTTGCGGGCAGCCCGCCGCTTGTTAGGGACTCCCACTCAACATCAACTATTTTTTCAGGATCGTATATCCTTTGCAGATTGGGACACTCTGCCGTGTGGATGGTTATTCCTCTGCCCTTTGTTATGTAGCCCACTATATCATCTCCGGGAAGAGGGTTGCAGCACTTGGCAAAACGCACAAGCACGTTGTCCATGCCCTCAACGGATACCTTTATCTTTGTATCCTGCCTTTTCTGGACCTCTTTTTCGGGCTTTTTCTCAACCTCCTCTGGGAATAGCTTTCTGTAAACGGTTCTTGCATGGATTTTGCCAAGGCCAACGGCAATTATTAGATCGTTTGCGGTTTTGTACCCAAGATCCGGAGCTATCTCATCTATTTTTCCCTCATCCAGCAGTTTGGAGAAGTTGGAATCGTGCTTTCTGAACTCCTTTATGAGCATTTCCCTTCCCATCTCCAGGGCCCTTTCCCTCTCCATAGCCCTGAGCCAGGCCATTATCTTTGTGCGGGCCCTGGTGGTCTTAACGATCCTGAGCCAATCCTTGCTGGGATGCTGCTTCGGTGAAACGATTATCTCCACCTTTTCGCCCGTTTTAAGCTCGTAGTCCAAGGGAACCATTCTTCCATCCACCTTTGCTCCCGCACAGTGGTGGCCCACCTCCGTGTGGATGGCATAGGCAAAATCTATGGGAGTGGCTCCTTTAGGAAGGGCTTTTACCTCTCCTTTGGGAGTAAAAACGTAAACCTTTTCGGGAAAGAGGTCCGTTTTGAGGTTGTACATGAAGTCCCTGTAGTTGCTTACGTCCTTCTGCCAGTCAAGGAATCTTCTTATCCAGGAAAATATCTGCTCTTCCTCTTTATCCACCCTGCCCTTCTCTTTGTACTTCCAGTGGGCGGCTATTCCCTCTTCAGCAACTCTGTGCATCTCCCAGGTTCTTATCTGGAACTCTACCTTCTCACCGCCAGGACCTACAACAGTGGTGTGGAGAGACTGGTACATGTTGGGCTTTGGCATGGCTATGTAATCCTTGAAGCGCCCAGGAATGTACGGCCAGTTGGAGTGAATTACACCAAGCACAGTGTAGCACTCATCCACTGTGTTGACTATGATGCGTAGGGCTATCAAATCGTAAAGCTCCTCAAAACTCAGATTGTTTTCCAGCATCTTTTTGTAGATGCTGTAGAAGTGCTTAGGCCTTCCCTCAACGTAGGCGTCTATGCCCTTTTCCTTCAGCTTCTGCTTTACTATTTCTATCATTTTCTTGATGTACTCTTCCCTTTCCTCTCTACTTTTGGCCACTCTCTGCTCTATGTAGTGGTACATTTCGGGATTTATCTCTTTAAAGGCGAGGTCCTCCATTTCCCACTTTATCCTGGCAAGACCCAAGCGATGGGCTAAAGGTGCGTATATATCAAGGGTTTCCTGGGCGATTTTCTTTCTCTTTTCAGAATCAGGAACATAGTGGAGCGTTCGCATGTTGTGCAGCCGATCCGCAAGCTTGATTATTATCACCCTTAAATCCTTGGCCATGGCCAAAAGCATCTTTCTTATGGTCTCGGCCTGTCTCTGAAGCTGTGTGCGGGCCTCTATCTTGCTGATCTTGGAAACGCTGTCCACAAGAAAGGCTATCTCCTCTCCAAACTCCTTTTCCAGCTCCTTCTTGGTAATAGGTGTGTCCTCTAGAACATCGTGAAGAAGGGCAGCCGCAACGGTGATGTGGTCCATGCGCATGTTGGAAAGTATGCAGGCCACCTCAAGCGGGTGAACTATGTAAGGCTCTCCCGAACGGCGCTTTTGTCCCTCGTGGGCTTCAGCTGCAAATTCAAAGGCCTTATCTATTAAAGAAAGATCGGCACTTTTGTGATGCTTTGCTACATTCTCCTTTATCTTTTCCAGCTTTTTCTGATAGAGGGTTAAGGTTGCCATAATTGTTTAATATAACCTCAAAGATAGCGCTGTAAAGCTTGGGCAAATTCTACGGCGCCCATTCTTAAAGATACATCACACATATCCGAAATAGGAGTCCTCTCCGGATTCACTTCCACCACAAAAACTCCAGCGTTTTTCGCCATGAGAGGAAGGGAAGCGGCGGGCTGAACCACAGCGGATGTGCCTATAACAAGCATGACATCGCAGGTTTCGCTGTGGTGGATGGCGGCATCAAGGGCATCGGGAGAAAGCGCCTCACCGAACCAAACCACATCAGGCCTCAAAAGGGCACCGCATTCCGGACACCTGGGCGGCAGCTCCTCCATCCTGTCGCTACGGTTAACCCTTTTGAAACCGCAAGAAGAGCACCTCTCCCTCCATATATTACCATGCAGCTCTATGATGTTTTTTGAGCCAGCCTGGGCGTGGAGTCCGTCTATGTTCTGGGTGATCACCCAGAATTCAGGCACCATGGTCTCAAGCCTGGCAAGGAGAAAATGGCCCTCGTTGGGCTCTTTGTCTATCACGAGGGATCTTCTCCAGAGATACCACTCCCAGACGAGCTTGGGATCCCTTTGAAAAGCCCAGGGAGTTGCAAGCTCCTCCGGTTTAAACTTCTTCCAAAGCCCGTTGGCACCCCTGAATGTGGGAATGCCCGATTCCTTGGATATGCCAGCACCTGTAAGGGCAACTGCCTTTTTGGCTTCTTTTAGTCTTTTTGCAACCTCCTCCAGCATTGCGATTCCCCCTAGAAGTGGCTGTAACCTTTATGAGTGGCCTTCACTTTCTTTTTACCTTCTACAATATAAACGCCCTCCCCCTCAACCACTCTGCCTATTGCCGTTACAGGTGTATCCGTAGCCTCAGCCACCTCCATAACCTTTGAGGGAAAAGGAGAGGTAAAGAGAAGCTCAAAATCCTCTCCACCGTGCAAGATGTAGAACTCCCCCTTGTGCTGTAAAAGCCTTTTGTCCTCAGTGGAAATGTTTAAGGATGGAAGCTTGGCTCTGTCTATTTCCAGAGCAACGCCGCTTAGGCGGGCAAGTCTTGACGCATCTATTATTAAGCCATCGCTTATGTCCATCATGGAAGAGGCAAGTTTTTCTTTAGCAAGCGCAAGGGAAAATTTAAGCCTGAGATCTGGAAAGACGTGCTTTTTGATGAAGTCGTCAAGGGAAAGCCCTTTAAGAATAGCCTCAAGGCCCACGGCACTGGCCCCAGGAGTCCCTGTAACAAATAGAGTGTCTCCGGGTTTTGCTGTACTTCTCAAAATGGGTCTTTCAGCGGGAAGGCCCCAGGCGGTTATGTTAACAACAAAAGCTTCAAACTTACAGGTATCTCCCCCAGCAACCTTAAAACCGTAGCGTTCCGCCACATCCTCAACACCCCTGTAAAACTCCTCAAGATGCTCCAGCTCTTCGTCCGGAGGAACGCCTAAAGATATGAGTACGCCCTCCGGCCTTGCCCCCATGGCTATAACATCACTTATAGCCGCACAAACGCACTTGGTTCCCACCTGTCTCCAGGTAAAGGGAGGGATCACAAAGTGGGTGCCGAGGAGGAACATGTCAGTGGTAATCACCCTGCCATCGGGCAAAAGGGAGCAGTCATCACCTATCTGAGGAAACCTGCAGGATAGGATCTCAATGAAGCCATCCTCACCAATATCCCTGAGCCTCACCTCACAAGCTCCAGAGGAAGATTGGTTATGAGGATGGTTCCATCGGGAAGAACCACCTTTCTTATGCCGGAGGGAGTGGATTCTTGGGCATAGTAGGCAGTAGAACCATGGTATCTTGAAGTAATATCCTTTACAAATTTTTTGGTCTCTTCATAGGGAGGAACCCCTCCATATTTCTCCACGCTTCCAGGACCTGCATTATAGGCAGCAAGGGCAAGCTCAACATCTCCGTTGTACTGCTCAAGAAGATGCTTAAAGTAGCGGAGCCCCCCTTCTATGTTCTGCTCTAGGTCAAAGGGATCAACGCCCAACAGCCTAGCCGTTGAGGGAAGAAGCTGCATGATGCCTATGGCTCCCTTTTTAGAGACGGCAAAGGGATTGAGGTCCGACTCCCTTTTGGCAAGCTCCAAGGCAAGCTTTGGATCAACTCCCAGCTTTTTTGCAGTCTCTTTTATTAGGGAGATAAGGTAATCCCTGTCATAAGAATAGCAGACGTACCTGTCCAGCATGCTTCCACACCTAACCTTTGGAAAGGCGCTACCTATCAAAAAGAGCGTCAACAAAGCGCTCAGCGTTAAACTCCTGAAGGTCATCTATCCCCTCTCCCACCCCTATAAATTTTATGGGAATTCCAAACTTTTTAGCAATGGCAACAACTATGCCCCCCTTGGCGGTGCCGTCCAGCTTTGTCAGCACAATACCCGTTACGGGAACCGCCTCGGAAAAGAGCTTGGCCTGAGATATGGCATTCTGCCCCACCACCGCATCCAGAACCAGCAGGGTCTCATGTGGAGCACCTGGTACCTCTCTTGAGGCTATTCTGGCCATCTTCTTAAGCTCCTCCATAAGGTTCACCTTGGTGTGCAGGCGTCCCGCCGTATCTATAATGACAACATCAATGTTTCTGGCCTTTGCGGACTTTATGGCATCGTAAACCACTCCAGAGGGATCGGCTCCAGGTTTTTGCTTTATAACCGGTATCCCTGTGCGCTGGCCCCATATTTCCAGCTGTTCAATGGCAGCGGCCCTGAATGTATCGCCAGCGGCAAAGAGCACCGAATACCCTTTCTTTTTCAGCATGTGGCCCAGCTTGCCTATGGTGGTGGTCTTGCCCGTGCCGTTTACTCCAACAACCATTATTACCGTTGGTTTGGTATCCAGAAGCAGTGGAGCCTCAGCCTTTTTAAGTATTCTCAGTATCTCCTCCTCCAAGGCATGCATTAAGCCCTGTCCGCTTTTTATCTCCCCTATCTCTATCCTTCTCTTTAAAGTACCTACTATCTCCTCCGTGGCCTCAACCCCCATGTCAGCGGAAAGGAGTATCTCCTCCACCTCTTCAATGGAAAGCTCCTTTATCTGCTTCTTATCCTCTATAAGGGCCTCAAGCCTACCGATTATGGAGTCCTTGCTCTTTTTCAGTCCCTCTTTGAGACGCTTAAAAAAGGAGTCCTCCGCCAGTATGTTGGCGCATATCTCCTCTATTTCGGAATCCTCCGTGCTCTTCTTTATCTCCTTGACAAGTGCCTTAGCCTCCCTCCTTGCCTCCGTATCCATAAGCAGAGCCAGAAGCTTTAAGGCCCTAGGTTCGTCCCCCGTAGTGTAGAGGGCATGAGCCAGAATCAGCCTCTCTTTAGTATCCAAATCCCCTGTGGCTTCATAGGGATAAAGCAGAGAAACGATCTCACTCCACTTTCCCTTATCCTTTAGCCTTCTTGCCATAAGGGCCAGAGCCCACTTTTTAAGCTGTCCGGAAAGCTGCTTAAAGGATGAGCGGGCAAGCTCCAAAGCCTCATCAGGCTTTTCATTCTCAATGCACAGGGCCTTTATAAGTCTGGCCTCTGGGCTATCCAAACCCTCTACAAGCTCTAAGGCATCGTCAAACCTCCCCGCTTTCACCAGTGCGGATGCCACATCAACTTTAAGCTTTGGATCGGATACCTCCTCAAGCAGTCTTTTCGCATCCTTGAGTTTTCCCGCATCCACATAGCACCTTACGGCCTCATCAAGCCTTCCAAGCTCCTCATATATGGAGGCGGCCTTTGCGGGATCCCCCTGCTTTATGT
>JALVZS010000058.1 GCA_027022065.1 bacterium | reverse complement strand
CTTTAAGATGGTAGGCAGTCCTGCACACAGAGGCCATACTGTTCAGAGCGCAGACAATAGCGGCATCCACCTGCCCGGAGGATATCATCTCATGGGCAATGCCCAGCACATCAATCCCCGAGGAGCACACATGATCCACGCCTATTCCCAGATAAAAGTCTATTCCGAGATAGCTTGCTATAACGAAGTTTACAGCATTATGGGTAAAAATAAAGCCGTCAGAGGGAGAAACCTGCTCACCCCTTAATGCCACCTCATCCCTTTCCGCTTCAAGCTTCGCCGCCGTTACAACTGCAATCCTTTCCTTAAGAAAAGACTCCACATATAAAAGTCCATCCAGAAGTCCAATAAGCACTTTAAGGGCATCGGGAAGCCTTTTAAAAAACTTCCATCTCCTCTTGGGAGGCCTAATGTGCTTTTTCCAATCTATCCTCCCGTAAAACCTTACAGGAAGTCCCTCTGTGTTAGTGAAAGACTCAGCCTTTATGTATGCCCCTTCAACTATAACTGACATGCCCCTTTTATTACCTTTCGTTTTGCGCTGGTCAAGGATTGACAACTCCACCGTATATTAGGTATCTCTTCTTAAAAATTAAAATGGCGAAAAGGAGGGTGGAAATGGAAGAGAAGGCGGTAGTCAACTCCTACGAGACCAAGGCAGGAGGTTCTGGAGGAAGGATAATAGGCCTTATAGGAATTGTTATAGGCATAATAGCTCTGGTCATAGCCCTTTCCAACGTGGGAGTTAAGGAACAACTGGCGAAGGTTGAGAAAAGGACAAAGGAGCTAGCTAAGAAGGAATCTGTGCTGGAGAAGAAAACCGCCAACCTTGAGATAAAGGCCGTTCAGATGGAGCTTCTATCAAGCCTAGACAGGATTTATGTGCTCACCATGATTGACAGGGACTATTCCAAGGCCGCTGGAGAGCTTGCCAAGGCCGAGGGGCTTTACGCCCAGATCAAAGGCTATCTTAGCAAGGAAAAGGCCCAGGAAGTAGACTCCGCTCTTGAGGCTCTCAAGGCTGAGATAGAGAAGGGACCCTCTCCTATACCCCAGCTCATAGCCAAGTTGAGGAGTGACCTTTCTGCAAAGATAGCTGCTGTTGAGGTAAAGGCTCCCGAGGAAAAAGAGGTAAAGGTTGAGGAAAAGGCCCCTGTTAGGGAAAAGGTTGAAAAGAAGGAAGAAGCAGTAAAGAAAGCCGAGGAAAAGAAAGAAGTAGAGAAAAAGGTCGAAAAGAAAGAGGAAAAAACCGAAGCTAAGAAGGAAGAGATAAAAAAGTCTCCTGCAAAGCCCAAGAAGGCTGAAGAGGAAAAGGCCAGCGGTCTTAAGAGCGTGTATCTTTTCTGGAAGAGCATAGGAGAAAAGCTGGCCAAGTAATTGCTACTGGAAGTTAAAAATCTTAAACTGGCTTTCAGGATAAACGGCCATAAGAAGGAGGCCCTGAAGGGGGTCTCCTTCTTTATTAGAAAAGGTGAGGTTTATTGCCTTCTAGGAGAATCTGGCTCTGGTAAGACCATGATACTTCGCTGTATTATGGGCCTTCTTCCCCCAAATGCCGAGGCTTCTGGAAGTGTGTTTTTTGAGGGAAAGGATCTCTTAAGCCTTCCAGAATCAGAGAAAATAAGGTATAGAGGAAAAGCTATAGGGATGGTGTTTCAGGAACCCATGACGGCCCTCAACCCCACCATGAGAGTAGGACAACAGGTGGCTGAAGTGCTGAAGCATCACTTCGGAATGAAAGATGAAGAGGCAAGGAAAAGGGTTATTAAGGCCTTTGAAGAGCTTGAAATACCCGATCCAGAGGAAAGATACTACTACTATCCGCATCTTTTAAGCGGTGGAATGAGGCAGAGGGTTGTAATAGCCATGGCCACAATAGCCAACCCCAAGCTTATCCTCGCAGACGAGCCAACAACTGCTCTAGATGTCACGGTCCAAGCCCAGATACTTAGGCTCTTGAAGATGCTTGTGGAGAAAAGGGAAACCTCTATGCTTTTTGTGACCCACGATGTATCGGTAGCGGCAGAGATAGGAAATAGAATAGGAGTGCTATATAGAGGAACCCTGGTGGAGGAAGGAAAACTTGAGGAAGTATTATCTGATCCAAAGCATCCATATACAGTTTCCCTGATTGAATCAGTGCCTCTTCCAGACACCAGACCTATTAAGGTAATCAGAACAACGGAATCTAGAAAGGCATCCCAGGGCTGTCCTTACGCACCAAGATGTGCAAAAGCTTTGGATATCTGCTACAGAGAAGAACCCTCTTGGAAGGCCGTGAAGGGAGAGCACAAGGTCAGGTGCTTTAATATTTGACAAATATAACAATAAAAGTTATATTTAAGCCTAAAGGGGAAAGGAGGTTCAAAGTTGCTGAAAATTGAAGGGCTAAAGGTGAATGTTGAGGGAAAAGAGATTCTCCACGGTATAGACCTAGAGGTCCCAGAGGGAAAGGTGGTAACCCTTATGGGACCCAATGGCTCAGGGAAGACCACACTTATAATGACCATAATGGGGTTTTCAGGATACGAGGTAACATCAGGTAGGATAATTTTTAAGGGAAGAGACATAACCCACCTTCCCGTGCACGAAAGGGCAAAGATGGGTATAGGACTGGCCTTTCAAAGGCCTCCTGTGATCAGGGGAGTTAAAACCAGGCAGATTGTTGAGATAGCCGCATCTGTAAGAGGGAAAGAGGTAGATCCCTACGAGCTTGCCCAAGAGGTGAACATGGAAGAGTTCCTTGATAGAGAGGTGAACTTGGGCTTCTCCGGCGGTGAGATGAAGCGCTCAGAAATTCTACAGCTTATGGCCATGGACCCCGATTTGCTATTACTTGATGAGCCAGAATCAGGCGTGGATCTTGAAAGCATAGGCCTTTTGGGAAGGGCCATAAACAAAATCTTAGGAAGGAACATTGAGCCCGTTGAGGGCAAAAGCATAAAGGAGCTTAAAGCTGCCAGAAAGAAGAGCGCCTTAATAATCACCCACACTGGTCATATACTTAACTACATTGATGCGGACATCGGTTATGTGCTTATAAAGGGGAGAATTGTGTGCTCTGGCAATCCTCTTGAGATACTGAGAACCATAGAAAAATACGGATACAAGGAGTGTGAAAGATGTCTGTAAAGAAGATTGAGCTGGAAAAGATAGGGATAGACCAGGAGGAGAAGGAGAGAGCAGGATCCTACATGCAGGTGGACAGTGGAGTTCTGCGCTGTACAGTGAAGCAGGAAGGCGTTGAGATATACCCCACCAGAGAAGCCCTTGAAACCCTGTCCGATGCGAAAAACTACCTGTGGAACGCTCTTGAAAAGGATGACAGCCTAGGAGACTTTTCCAACGGGTATTTTATAGTGGTCAGAAAAGGCGTTAAGCCTCTGTTTCCCGTGCAGGCCTGCCTTCTCATAGAGGAAGAGGAGAAGCAGCACGTTCACAATATTATAGTGGTTGAGGAAGACGCAGAACTGAATGTCATAACGGGTTGTGCGAGCGTCCCCCAGAGGGGAAAACACATAGGGATAAGCGAGTTTTATGTTAAAAAGGGTGGCAAGCTTCACTTCACCATGATCCATATGTGGGGAAGAGAGGTTGAGGTGCTTCCCAAAACAGCAGTAGTTGTGGAAGAAGGGGGAGTGTTCATATCAGACTATATATGTTTACATCCTGCGGCAAAGATAAAGGCGTATCCCACAGTGTATCTAAACGGCAGAGGAGCCACTGCCAGGCTTCAGAGCATAACCGTTTCAACACCGGGATCCTACATAGATCTAGGCAACAGAGTTTACCTGAAAGAGGCAGAAACAAGAGCAGAAATCATATCAAGAAGCGTTTGCTTTGGAGGCACCATTATAGCAAGGGGGCACCTTATAGGAGAGTATCCAGGGGTAAAAGCACACCTTGAGTGCAAGGGCCTTTTGCTTTCCGACAAAGGAGTAATGCATGCTATACCAGAGCTTGAGGGAAGGGCAAAGGACCTTGAGATGTCCCATGAGGCCGCCGTTGGAAAGATAGCAAAGGAGGAGATAGAGTACCTTATGGCCAGAGGCCTAAGCGAAGATGAGGCTGTGGCCACAATTGTAAGGGGATTCCTCAACGTTGATATCATAGGTATCCCAGAAGCCTTGAAAAGGGAGCTGGATAAAATTATAGAGATGAGCGATTCTGCCATGTAAAGCCAAGATAAAATCTTGGGGGAGAAAATGGCCGATAAGTTACGCTTTCCCTTTCCATCTCTGCCTGATGAAGAAGAAAAAAGGCTAAGAGAGCTCTCCCGCACCTGTAAGGGAGACATACTAAAGATGACCAACATTGCAGGCTCTGGCCATCCTGGAGGTTCCATATCCTCTCTTGACATATACCTTGTGGTTTTCTCCTACGCTAGGATCTTTCCAGAAGAACCTCTAAGGGAAGACAGGGACAGAATTGTTGTAAGTCATGGACACACGTCACCAGCGGTATACGCTGTGCTGGGCAGGCTTGGCTTCTTCAGCATTGATGAGGCCATAGCAACCTTCAGAAAGGCGGGAAGCATATTTGAAGGGCATGTGGAACGCATAATTCCAGGGGTTGAGTGGTCAACGGGTAACTTGGGACAGGGGCTTTCCGCAGGCTGTGGATTCGCCCTTGCTGGAAAGGTTAGGGGGATGGACTACCACACCTTTGTACTTATGTCCGATGCAGAGCAAGTAAAAGGACAGGTATCAGAAGCTAGAAAGTTCGCAAAAAAGTTTGGATTGGACAACATAACCGTGGTCATAGACTACAACAACAAGCAGATAAGTGGTGCTTTTATGGATATAATGCCCATGGACATAAGAGCGAATTATGAGGCAGATGGATGGAAGGTTCTAGAGGTTGACGGACACAACTACAAGGAGCTCTACAGCGCCATTAAAAAAGCGGTTGAAGACACATCTGCTCCCTACGCCATTATAGCAAACACCGTTATGGGCAAAGGCATATCCTTTATGGAAGATGACGAGCAGTACCATGGAAGGGCCTTGAAAGAGGAAGAAATGCTAAAAGCCCTTGCGGAGCTCAATGTAGAAAACGATAGGGAAAAGTACAGAAAGATAAGAGAAAGCACCCAGATAAAGGAGAAAACCGAAAGCTGTAGAAGGTACAGCATAAACCTGGATGTGGGAACACCAGCCACATATACTCCCGAGGATAAAGTGGATAATAGAAGCGCTTTTGGCAAGGCCCTTTTGGATCTTGGAAGGAGAAACTGCGGCGTAGAGGGAAGAACGCCCATTATTGTGTTTGACTGTGATCTTATGGATTCCGTTAGAACCCGCTGGTTTTCCAGAGAGTTCCCCGACTACTTCTTTGAAATGGGGGTGCAGGAACACAACACTGCCACGGTTGCAGGAGCTACCTCGGTTTGCGGTGTAATCTCTGTGTTTGCTGATTTTGGCGTATTTGGAATAGACGAAGTCTACAACCAGCAGAGGCTAAATGACATAAACTGCACAAACCTCAAGCTTATACTTACCCACCTGGGTATTGATGTGGGCCAAGACGGCAAAACCCACCACTGCATAGATTACATCGGGCTCATCAGAAACCTGTACCACTTCAAGCTTATAATACCAGCGGACGCCAACCAAACAGATAGAGCGGTAAGATATGCACTTTCAAGGTATGGAAACTACGCCATAGGTATGGGCAGGGAATCCCAGCCCATAATAACGGATGAAAACGGAACACCTATCTTTGGCGGCGATTATGTATTTGAATACGGCAAGATGGATGTGGTTGCTGAGGGAAGCGATGCCACCATTCTATCCTACGGCAACATGCTACACAGGGCCATCAAGGCAAGCAGAATATTAAAAGAGGAGGGAATAAAGGTAAGGGTGGTAAATGTGCCGTGTGTGCTGGATCCTGAAATTGAGAAGGTGATAGAGTGGGGTAGAAAAGGCCCAGTTATCGTCTATGAGGATCATAACATAAGAAGCGGACTAGGTTCCATAGTGGCGGATATGCTTATGGAAAAGAGGGCCTGCATCCCTCTGATAAAGATGGGAGTGAAAAGATACGCACCATCCGGCTCTCCCGAGGAGCTGTATAAGGTGGAAAAGCTTTCCGTTGAAGATTTAGTTAATGTTGTAAAGAAGGAGATTGAAAGATGAAGATCGTGGTTATTGGAGGAATAGCGGGAGGGACAAGTGCCGCAGCCAAGGCCAAAAGAACCAACAAAAGCGCAGAAATAGTCATATATGAAAAGGGAAAATATGTGTCCGTGGGAGCATGTGGCATTCCCTATGTACTGGGTGGATACATACCAGGACCAGAAAAACTTATTGTGAGAAGGCCTGAGGACTTTGAAAAAAGCGGTATAAAAGTAAAACTGGAACACGAGGTAGTTGGTATAGATCTGGACAAAAGGAAAGTACTCGTTAGGGACCCGCAGGGGAGAACCTTTGAGGATCCTTTTGATAGACTCATAATAGCAACAGGGGCATCGGCAAGAAAACTTGACGTTCCTGGAAGTAATCTAAGAGGGGTTTTTACGGTAAAGGGCCTTGATGATCTCATAGCCATAGAATCCTACATAAAAAAGGAAAATGTAAACAAAATTCTCATCGTTGGAGGAGGCTTCATAGCACTTGAGCTAATAAGCGCATTCAGGGAAAGGGGGTTTGATGTTTACAGCCTGTATTACAAAGGTCATGTGCCCTCTCGTTTTGACCGGGATGTAGTGGAGCCTGTTTTATCAAAGCTTGATGAAAAGGGTGTCAAGAAGCTCTGGAACACAGAGCTTGAGGAGATTGAGGGAAGGGAAAGGGTTGAAAGGGTAAGGCTGAAAAGTGGAGAAATTGTTGAAGTGGATATGGTGATAATGGCCGTGGGAGTGAAGCCCAATTCAAAGCTCGCAAAGGAAGCCGGGCTTGAGCTTTCCGTGGCCGAAAGCATAAAGGTGGATGAGCATATGCAGACAAGCGAGGAGGGGATTTACGCTGCTGGAGACTGTACCCACTGCTATAGCGTGGTTACAGGAAAGCCCATATATCTCCCTCTGGGAAGCATCGCCAACAGGCATGGAAGGGTGGCAGGCACAAATGCGGCAGGGGGAAAGGCAATAATGGCCCCCGTTGCGGCAGGCACCGTGTTTAAGTTCTTTGAATTGGGCATAGCAAAAACGGGCCTAACCGAAAGAGAAGCAATTAACGAAGGCTTTAATACTGCAAGTGTTCTGGTAAAGGCCCTTGACAAGGCCCACTACTTCCCAGGAGCGGGAAGGCTCTGGATAAAGCTTGTGTGGGAAAAGGAAAGTGGAAGGTTACTTGGTGCCCAGATGGTTGGACCTTATACAGCAGTCAAAAGAATTGATGTGGTATCCGCCCTTCTGCACAAGCACTCCACCATTGAGGATCTCAAGAATGTGGATATGGCTTACTCTCCACCGTTTTCTCCTGCCTGGGATCCCCTCTCAATAGCAGCAAACCAGGCAGTAAAAGAGTGATGACAATCATCCATCCCAGTGCACAGGTCCATCCAGAAGCCGAGCTGGGAAAAGATGTGGAAGTAGGTCCCTTTGCAGTGGTGCACAAGGGGGCTGTTATAAGGGATGGAACGAAGATAGACGCTCATGCTGTTATTTTTGGAAACGTGCGAATAGGAAAGAACAACTACATAGGCGTAGGTTCCGTCATAGGGGGAGATCCCCAGGATGTTTCATATAAGGGACAACCTACCTTTCTTGAAATTGGTGACAACAACACAATAAGGGAATTTGTAACCATCCACAGGGCATCAAGGGAGGGATGCACCACAAAGGTGGGGAATAACTGCTACATAATGGCCTATGCCCACATTGCCCACGATTGCAAAATCGGAAATGGCGTCATTATCACCAACTATGCTGGAATATCGGGGTTTGTGGAAATAGGAGACAGGGCAGTTATATCTGGCCATGTTGGAATACACCAATTTGTCCGCATAGGGTCTCTTGCCATAATCTCAGGGGGATCCTTTTTGGGACAGGACATCCCGCCTTTTGTAATAGCCTCTGGAAGGCCGGCCAAGGTTGTGGGGCTGAACATAGTTGGACTAAAGCGGGCCGGTATCCCAGAGGAGGAAAGGCTCAACATAAAAAGGGCCTTTGATCTCTTCTACAGAAAAGAGATACCCAGAAAGGAGGCCCTGGCAGAGCTTGAGAAGTATGATTCTCCTTATGTTAAGGCCTTTGTGGAGTTCATAAAAAAATCAAAGAGGGGAGTGGCAAGGTTTGCAAGGCAAGGTTAGGGCAGGGGTTATAGGCGTAGGCAAAATGGGGGAGTACCACTGCGGAGCCTATACAGAGATACACTACGTTGAGCTGGTTGGTGTAGCGGATGTTGATGAGGAAAGGCTTAAGACCATTTGCGAAAGATACGAGGTGCCTGGCTACACCGACTTTAGAGAGCTACTTGACAAAGTAGATGTGGTCAGTGTGGCGGTTCCCACACACCTGCACTACCCCATAGCTGTGGAGTGTATGAGAAGAGGAGTTCATGTTCTCGTTGAAAAGCCCATTGCATACACCCTTGAAGAAGCAGAGGAGATGTTCAGAATAGCAGAAGAATGCAAAGTGGTGCTGTGCGTGGGGCATGTGGAGAGATTCAACGGCGCAGTTCAGGAGCTTATGAACATAGTTCAGAATCCTCTTCTGATAGAAACCCGAAGATTGGGGCCGTTTTCTCCAAGGGTCTCAAGAGACAGTGTGGTTTTGGACCTAATGATCCACGACATAGATATCGTTCTCAGACTTGCAAGATCCGAGCTTAAGGAAGTGGAAGCAACTGGACTCTCCTACTACACAGACAGGTGCGATGTGGCAACGGTCAATCTGAGGTTTGAAAGCGGTTGTGTTGCCACCCTCACCGCAAGCAGGGTGACGCAGCACAAGATAAGAACGCTCGCCGTATCGGAAAAAGATTTCTATGTGTTCCTCAACTTCACAGAGCAGGACATACACATACACAGACAGGCCTTCTCTGAAGCCGTAAGATTTAGAGACCAGTTGAGATACAGGCAAAGTTCTATAATAGAACAAGTTTTTGTGCATAAAGGAAATCCTTTGAAGCTTGAGCTTATGCACTTTATAGATTTGGCCCTTGGCAACTCCAAAAGGATGGTTAAAGTAGAAGAAGAGTTAAAGTCCTTAAAGGTAGCCCTCCAAATAGAGGAAATCCTAAAGAATAAGGGAATAATCAAGACCTGATGAAAGATGTTTTTGTCGCCCTGAGTGGAGGAGCTGACTCTGCTTACGCAGTCCTAAAGCTTAAAAAGGAGGGATACAATGTCATAGGAGCCTTTATGGACCTCGGCCTTGGCTATGAGGCCCTAGACAGGGCAAAGCTTGCAGCATTCAGGCTGGGAATACCGCTTCACATATTAAGACTGAAAGAGGAGTTTGAAGAACTCGTAGTAAAATACTTCATAGAGGAGTATCTAAAGGGAAAAACACCCAATCCCTGCGCCATTTGCAATAGAAAGGTAAAGTTCGGCGTGCTGAGGGAGCAGCTAAAAGGGCTTGGAGTAGAGCTATTTGCCACGGGACACTACGCTTGTCTTAAAAACCTCATACTGGCAAAGGGAAAAGACGAAACAAAGGATCAGTCATACTTTTTATCCCTGGTTCCCAAAGAAGGCTTTTCAAATGTTCTGTTTCCCCTCTGCGCAGAAGAAAAAAGAAAGGTTGAAGAGAGAATAAGAGAGATAGTTCCATCAAAAGAGAGCCAGGAGATCTGCTTCTTGAAGGGAAAAAGCTATCAAGATTTTTTGCTTGAGAGGATAGGGGAAAGGCCCGGAAGATTTGTGGACACATCGGGCAAGGTCTTGGGAAACCATAAAGGACATTTTTTATTTACAATTGGCCAAAGAAGGGGGTTGGGGATATCCCTGGGCAGGCCTCTGTATGTGGTTGATATTCTGGCCAACGAAAATCTTGTGGTTTTGGGAGACGAACAGGAGCTTTACAAAAGCGCCATGCAGGTTGCACACATAAACTGGTTTATCTACGAAAACAGGCCATTTAGGGCAGAGGTAAAGATAAGAAGGCAGCATACACCACAGAAAGCCACAGTGCACCCAGATGGATTGGTTGTATTTGACACACCCCAAAGGGCCATAACCCCAGGTCAGATAGCCTGCTTTTACAGGGGAAACCTTGTTGCGGGAGCAGGGATAATAGAGAAAGCTACTTAAGCTGGCAATTACTACTCAAGGGACAGTTTTCGCAATTGGTGCACACCTTTCCCATAAACAGGCTCATGAGCCTGTGGCCTTCATCAAGGGTAAACTCCTTAAGATACTCAAGGGCACGCTCGTTAAAGGCCCCTTCCCCTCTTACCTTTAAGACACTGCTGTACATAACATAAGGAACAGGCTCGGCAGTGTGAGTTCCCAGCTTTATGGGTGTGGGATGATCGGGAAGCACCAGAACCCTTGCAGGAACCTTTTCATCCTCAATCCAGGAAAGGATCTTACCTACAATCTTACTGTCTATATTCTCAATAGCCTTTATCTTGTCTTCTATACTCCTGTTGTGTCCTGCCTCATCGGGAGCTTCTATGTGGATAAACACAAAGTCGCCCTTGTTTTTGAGAAATTCTATGGCATACTCCGCCTTGCCTTCGTAGTTGGTATCTATGTAACCTGTTATTCCCGGCACATCTATCACTTCCATACCCAAAAGAGCCCCTATGCCCCTTATGAGATCCACAGCAGAAATAACCCCTCCCTTAACACCGTAAAGCTCTTCAAACGATGGAAGAGAGGGTCTTCTTCCCTGCCCCCAAAGCCATATCATATTGCATTTGGGATGGTCCTTTAGAATTTCGACAGATGCCTGCATAAGCTCCAAAAGCCTATCAGCCCCATCCCCCTTTGGGAGGTAATCATCCACAGGTTCTCCTGTAATATCGTGGGGAGGAGTGCACTGCATACTATCCTTTCCGCCCTTCCAAACCATAAGGTGCCTGTAGCTCACACCTGGATAGAATCTTATCTCTTCATCAGAAAGCTTTTCATTCAAAAGCTCTATAACTTCCCTTGCTTCTTCTGTAGATATGTGGCCTGCGCTGTAGTCCTTCATTACCCCGTCTTCCACCCGCACGAGGTTGCACCGGAAGGCCACATCCTCTGGAACAAGCTCAACGCCCATACTCGCTGCTTCCAAAGGAGCCCTTCCCGTGTAGAACCTCTTGGGATCACATCCCAAAACAGAAAGTATCGCCACATCGGAGCCAGGATGCATTCCATCTGGGACATTTCTGGTCCATCCGCATATCCCATGCTGGGCAAGCCAGTCAAGATTGGGAGTATGAGCCTTCTCCAGCGTTGTGGCCCCTCCCAACTCCTCCAGAGGCCAGCCACTTGCTCCGTCCATCAGAACCACTATGTACTTTCTGTTCATATCAATCCCCGATAAAGTCTGTGCCGAACCACTCGTTGAGGTAGTCGTTCAGCTTCTTTAGTGCAACGATTACCCTCTCTATCTTCTGCCTTGTGATATCCTGGAACTGCAGATGGTTTATGGCGTTAAAGAGTATGTCGTTAAGCTCGTTAAGTTTATCTGTAAGCCTCTTCTTCACATCCTCGTTCTCCACCTCATCTGCTATGCTAGTGCATTCTGTTGTTATATCCATGGCCTTTTCTATCATCTCCATGAGCTTAACAGTCTCTTCCTCCGTTTCTCTGGTTACCTTGTAGAGTTTTGCTATGACCTTGCCCTCTTCCTGATACTGTCTCCTCTCAAGCTCCTTCTTTAGGGTTTCTATTAAAGCCACAAGCTCCAGCTTTAGATGCTCATCCTCAGCGGTAAGGTTGGCAAGCTTATCCTCAAGCTTCGCTATAACCTCCTCTATGTCCTCCCTTCCAGAAAGCTTCTCCACAGTGGGAACCTCATAGGCACCAGACTCGTTGGTTGCACCTTCTCTACCCATTTTACCCGACTCAAGCTCGGCTAGGATCTCATCCACAATATCCGGAACATCCTCCCCAGAAGCTGTTTCTTCAGAAGCTACCTCCTGGCCTCCCTGGCTTTGCACAGACTCTATCAGTGCATCAATATCATCTGCAGGAACAGCCTCTTCCTCCTTGGCCTTTTCGGGCTCCTTATCCTCCTGCAGCTCACTGGGATCTATACCAAATTCTTTAAGGAGATCATCTATATTATTGTTATTAAGCTTTTCCTCTGCCATCTCCTCCCTCTCCTCAACTTCTTCTTTGACTTCTTGGTTTTCAACACCTTCTACCTCTTCCTTTAGCTCCTCAACTGTTTCTTCAACAA
>JALVZS010000057.1 GCA_027022065.1 bacterium | reverse complement strand
AAACGAGCTTTCCTCGGCCAGCCATCAGGGGATTGTCGCCCTCGTTTCTGAAATTTCGTTCCTTTCCCTTGACGAGCTCCTCGGCAAGATTCCAAAGGCGGAGAAGCCACTTATTGTTGTGCTTGACGGGGTTACCGATGTGGGCAATGTGGGAGCCATTTTAAGGGTTGTGGAGCTTTCAGGTGCCCATGGGGTCATACTTGGTGAGAGGAACTCTCCCTACTTTGGAGAGGCAATGGTTAAGGCCTCTGCAGGAGCCTTGTGGCATGTTCCCGTGGCCAGGGTGGCGAACATAAGAAACGCCTTGAAATATTTGAAGTCAAAAGGCATCTGGATTGCATCGGCGGTTCCGAGGGGTGGAGAAAGTGTGTTCTCCTTTGACTTTAACATCCCTTTGGCGGTTGTCTTTGGAAGCGAGGAAAAGGGTATAAGAAAGAGCATCCTTGAGGAGAGTGACTTCAAAATCACCATACCGCAAAGAGGCAAGCTGGATTCCCTGAATGTCTCCGTTGCGGCAGGGATAGTACTGTTTGTGGCCGCTTATAGGAGAGGTTGGCTAGGGGAGGGGAGCCTCCCCTAGTATTTAGAGCTTTTTGTAGCAGAACCACCAGTCGTAGCACTCGTACTGCTTGGGCCTTTCCTGGGCGGTCTTCACATCCGCGGCAGGAGGTATAATCACCTTGTCTCCTATAAGCTCGTTGTTGGGCCAGTTTGCGGGTATGGCCACTCCGTTGGCGTCTGAGGTCTGCAGGCCCTTTACCATCCTCACTATCTCGTCAATGTTCCTTCCAAGCTCCTGGGGATAGTAGAGTATGGCCCTCACAATCCCGTTGGGGTCAACGATGAACACCGCCCTTACCGTGTTGGTGCCCTTGGCAGAGTGAATGAGCCCAAGCTTCTGGGAAACGGTTCCGAGATCATCGGCTATAACGGGAAACTCAATCTCCACTCCTAGTTTCTCCTTTATCCACTCCACCCATTTAATGTGGGAGAATACCTGGTCAATGCTGAGCCCTATCAGCTCACAGTTAAGCTTTCTGAATTCATCATACCTCTTCTGGAAAGCCACAAACTCCGTTGTGCAAACGGGAGTGAAATCGGCAGGGTGGCTGAAGAGCACAAACCACTTACCCTTGTAATCGTCCGGAAGCTTCTTTACCCCGTGGGTGGTCTTCACCTCAATCTCTGGGAAGTTTTCTCCTATAAGTGGAATCCTTCCTTCCATGCTTTACCTCCTTAGTTGTATTTTTTATAATTGTTATATCAAACTAACAAAGATGTCAAGAGGAAATCTCCTTGAGTCTTTGGGCAACCCTTACACCAAGATTGAAGCACTCCTTCAACTTCTCCTCATCGGGTACCCACTGCACCCTCAGCGTGTCAACCACCTCCACGCCCATGGACTTGAGTATCTCCTCCACCTGCTTCACTGCCTCTCCGCTCCAGCCATAGGAGCCAAAGGCTGCGCCTATGAGGTTCTGAGGCCTAAGTCCTTTTAGATAAGTGAGGACATCCGCAACGCTGGGGAACATGTTGTTGTTTATGGTGGGGGATCCCACCAAAAGTGCACCCGATTTCAGTGCCTCGGTTGCAACATCGCTTCTGTGGCATCCGCTTATGGGAAGAAGGGCAACCTCTGTTCCCTCGCTTGCCAGGCCATCCGCTATGGCTCTTGCCATCTTGTCTGTGCTTCCCCACATGGTATCGTAAACCACTACGGCTCTATTCGTGGGTTTCTGCTTGCTCATCCTTTTGTACATATCAAGAACCCACTTTACATCCTCAGGTCTTCTGAATATGGGTCCGTGATCTGGAGCTATAACCCTTACCTCAAGCCCTTCTCTCTCCAGTCTGTTCAGCAGGTTTTCCACAAGCTTTGAGTAGGGAAGCAGGATGTTTGCGTAGTAGGTTATAAGCTCGTGCTCTACGACTGCCCTTGGGCATTCATCTGCAAATATGCTTATGGTGGCGTAGTGCATGCCAAAGGCGTCCTGAGAGAACAATACCTTATTTTCAACCACGTAGGTGAACATGCTGTCGGGCCAGTGCAGCATCCTGGTTTCAAAGAACCTGAGCCTTTTGCCTCCTATATCCAGCTCTTCTCCATCCTTCACCGCGATAATCTCCGTATCTATGTGAAGCTGACCCTTAAGGTTTTTCACTCCCATGGTGGAGGCAAAGACCTTCTCCGGCTTTACAATCTCTATGACCTCAGGCAGTGCGCCAGAGTGGTCCATCTCCGCATGGTTGGAGATGATGTAGTCTATCTTCGTGGGCTCTATGACACTGGCTATGCGTGAAAGCATCTCATCCTTAAAGGGCTTTTTTACCGTATCTATAAGAACCACCTTGTCTGCGACTATCAAATAGGCGTTGTATGTGGAACCCCTGTGGGTGGTGTAGCCGTGGAAGTTCCTCAGCGCCCAGTCCACAACGCCAACCCAGTATATGTTATCCGCTATGGGTATTGCCCTATAGGCCGTTTCCATTTTGCTCCTCCTTAAAGCTGTTAAGAGGGGCTAGGCCCCTAGCCCCTCCACAATCCGTGAATATTGCAGTACTCCCTTGCAGAGACCTTTTCCGCTTCCACGGGGAAGAAGGCCTCAGGGGCATCCCCTGGATTGAGGTACTGCCTGTAAACCTTTCCGTCGGCTATAAGCTCAATCCACTGGATGTAGTGCTTTTCCTCCATGGGATGGGGAACACTTCCCACCTTCACCTTGTAGCCGCCGGAGACCTTCTCAATCACGGGAACGTGCTTTTCCGTGGAGGCATCAGCAGTCTGCTCCTCCAGAAGCACCATGGGCTTGCCGCAGCAGTAAAGCTCGCCCTTTCCTCCAACCAGCACCTCTACGATGTTCCCGCAGATCTCACACTTGTAAACCTGCATTCTCTCAGCCATCTTTCCACCTCCTATTTTCTAACTTTTCTGGTTTATTTTATAAGAATTAGAGGTGAAAAAAGCAAGCCCTTATCCCAAATATTTTTCTGTTTCTATACCAGAAGGTTAACCCGTGGCAGGTTGGATTCCTGTTTCTGCTGCATCTGCTCCTTGAGAAGCTCCATTTCTGCTTTCATGAGCTTCTGGGCGGCCAGGGCAGCCACCCTCCTGTCCTGGGGGGAAGGATCGGCGGGGGCAAGGGCAGCCCTTATCACCTGCTTCATCTTTCTAATGGTATCCTCAGGCGTTTTCCCCTCACTTGTGTCAATCCTCACCTCTCCAGCTACGGCGTACAGCCTTCCATCGGGTCCCCTTACATACTGATATCTCGGAGGGCCGGCATACTGACCGCCAGCGGCCTTGTGGGCGAGTTCATGCTGGCGCACCCTGCGGTCGGTATTCCTCAGCTCCTGAAGAAGCTGCTGCACCTTGGGATCCCTGAGGGGATCCGCCCTCTTTTTGGCCTGCATAACAACGCTGTTTATGTAGGCCTGCGTGATTCTCATCCCAATACCCCAAATGGTAAATCGGCAGGGAGTAAGAAAAGTTAAGACTGCTTTGCAAAATAAAATTGCTCTTGCCAAACCCATTGTTAAGCTATATTACAGCCCTTGGAAGGGCGAGAGGGCTGGTGCCCTCCCCGGACTTCAAATTATCTTTAGTTTCTTGTGTTTAGGTGGGCTGGCTGGAAGTGTGCTAACGTTTTGCTAACAAAACTGAGTTCAGCCGTTCTGAAGGGCGAGGTGAAATTTTCCCGTTAATGGAATCGTGGCTTCTTTTCTTTTGCTCCAGTCAAGGATTTCCACGCCTGTGATCTCATCGTTTTCGTCATAGTCCAGGATAAGGTTTTCTTCTACGAGGTGTTCGCTTTCCACAGGTGGTGTGTCCTTTAGTTTGATATACAGGATGTCCACTTCTGGGCTGTATCTTAC
>JALVZS010000056.1 GCA_027022065.1 bacterium | reverse complement strand
TGCCCAGCGTTAGCAGTGGGAACCCTATAAGAACCGCTTTGTAGTTTATCTCATCCAGCACCTTTTCAGAGGGCATCCTGTCCCAAATGCCTCCCTTCTTCCCATAGCGAAGAAGATACATGATACTAGCACCGCAGGAAACGGCAAAGGCTGCGTAGGATAAAAATGCCGTAACCACATGGGCTATGAGCCAGTTGCTCTGAAGGGCTGGTATGAGAGGCTCCACCTGGGAGTGAATCCCAGGTCCCCCTAAAGATGTATAAGCCAGAATGAGGAAGGTAAAAGGTGTAACGAATGCACCCAGAACACGGCTTTTGTACTTAATCTCAAAGATGAGAAGCAGCCAGGCAATCGCCCAAGCAAAAAAGACCATGGATTCATACAGATTCGTGAAGGGAGCATGCCCCCATCCCTTTTGAATACTAATGTAGGTTCTAACCACCATGGATATGGTAAGCAGAATACCCGTAATCACGTTCATCAAAGAAGCAGCGATCCCCACCTTTCTGCCTCTTGTAACCACATAGGACAGATAAAGCACAAAGGAGGCAAGCGCCGTAAATGTCGCGTATGCAACAAAAGTTGTATCCTTCATCACCTCACCTCAAACTAAAGCCTTTCCTTTATGTTTTTACATATCACCTCGGCCTTCTCTCTAAAAGCATCCTGGTTTCTGTTGGTGGTAAAGCCCAAGGCAACTTCAACACCCTTCCCTTTCTCCTCAATCCAGACAAACACCCTCCTATGGGACCAGAAGAAGGTCATCATAATGGCAGCTATCATCAGGATGCACCCCACCCAGACAAGCCACACTCCTGGGTCCCTGCTCACCTGTAGCACCGTGTAGAAAACAGGCTTGTAGTTTACAAACTTCACCTCGTAGTTGCTCTTTTTCTGGTGAACATTGGGAAAGAAGGCAAAAACCCAAGTCCTGTTTATGGTCTTGCCATCCTTTAAGATCTCCACTAAAGCGGCGGGATTGTTTAGCTCATCGCTTCTGCTTGTGGGTCCATTCTGGGTAAGAACGAAATCGGGATAAAAGGCCAAAAGCCTGATGGATACTCCAAGATCAGGCAGGTTCTTCTCCTGCCCCACCTTCAGAGATACCTCCTCCACCTTGCCCGTGTTTTTGTCCTTAACCTTAAGGGTCAAGATCCCCTCGCCTGCGGAAAAGACCCCGTAAGAGGATTGATAAAAGTATATCCCTTTGTAAACCAAAGGATGGTTAACCTCTATCTTCTTTTCCAGAACTTTTTTACCCCCATCTATAACCTCTATCCAACTTATGTAGTCCTTCGGCACATCGGGCCTGTTTTTATAAAAAATAACCTCAAAAGATTTGCACTTAAGCACAAATGGAAGCAGTTTGTTGCTGGTGCCGTCCCTGAGCACCACGTTGTTGCTCTTTCCCCCTTCCACAATGGTCATGTACCCTGTAAAGCCGAAAAAGCTCCCGATAAGCCCTCCTAGAAGGACTATAAGTATGGAAAAGTGGGTCACATAAACACCTAATCTATTGAGAAGCCCCTTTTCTGCAAAAAGATAGGCCCTCTTTTCCTCCTCAACCCTTTCTTTCGGGTGAAAGCCGTGGCTAGAAAGGACATCCTCTACAAGCTTTAAGGCCTCCTTAACATCCTTTGAACGGCCTTTAGATGTGCATTTTATAGGAAGGCTATCCAGAAATTCCCTTGGCTTGAATCTCTCCTCCTTTTTAAAGAAGCGAAGCACCCTGGGAAGCCTGTCTATGGAGCAGACAAGAAGGTTAATTGCAAAAAGCACCAGAAGCAGCTGGAACCACCAAGAGTGATACATGTCGTAAAGCTCTAGGGCCTTTATGATCTTAGCCACAGTGGGACCATAGATCCTCTCATAGCCTGAGGGGGTGGGCTGCTGCTGGATGATAGTTCCGGCTATGGATGTTAGGGCAATGAGGAAGAACAATGTTATTGCAGTTTTAATAGAAGAGAAAAAGCTCCAAATCTTCTTCAATTTAACCTCTCCTCAAGGAGTGTTACGATAACAATTAGAAACTTTTACAGCCAAAAGGAAGGGGTGTCAATGAAAAAGGGGCGGCCTGAACCGCCCCAAGAATTTAGCTTATGTCAAAGCAGATGAGTTTTATCTCGGTCATCTCCTCTATGGTGTATCTTGGTCCTTCCCTTCCTATACCAGACTCCTTAACGCCGCCGTAGGGCATGATGTCCACCCTGAAGGTAGGCACATCGTTGATGATAACACCGCCCACCTCCACCTCGTAGGCCGCCTTCCAGGCGTTGTAGATGTTCTGGGTGTATATACCGGCCTGAAGCCCGTAAACAGAGTCGTTGGCTGCCTCAATGGCCTCCTCCAAGCTGTCAACGGGATTGATTATAACCACAGGTCCAAAGGCCTCCTGCCTGAAGAGCTTGGTATCCCTAGGGCATTCAACAACAACGGCGGGGGTCATCAAAGCTCCATTAACCTCACCACCTGTAAGTAGCTTTGCTCCCTTTGCCACGGCTTCATCTATCCACTCCCTTACCCTCTTCGCCTCCTTTTCCTCCACCAGCGGACCCACATCGGTCTCCTCTTTAAGCTGATTGCCAACCTTCAGGCCCCTGGCAGTCTCCACATACCTTTCCACAAACTCGTCAAACAGGGATCTATGCACAAATATGCGCTGAACCGAAATACAAACCTGACCCGCAAGGGCATAGGCTGCCAGCACCACTCTGGGAAATGCCTTGTCAAGCTGAGCATCCTCACAAACTATAACCGCCGAGTTAGAGCCAAGCTCCATGGTGCACTTCTTAAAGCCCGCCACGCTCATTATCCTCTTTCCCACATCCCTGCTGCCGGTAAAGGAAACCTTCCTCACCGCCGGATGAGAGGCAAGGGCCTCTCCCACCTCTCCACCTGGCCCGGTAATCACCTGGAAGGCCAGAGGAGGCACACCTGCCTCAAGGAATATCTCCGCCATTACTATGCTTGACAAAGGTGTAACTGAAGGTGGCTTCAGTATCACGGCGTTTCCTGCCGCAAGGGCAGGAGCTATCTTGTGCATGGCAAGGTTCACGGGGAAGTTGAAGGGGGTTATGGCCGCCACTATTCCAATGGGCACTCTTATATATAAGCCCACCTTTCCTTTACCTGTGGGAGCGGCGTCAAACCTCACCTCTTCTCCGGTCAGCCTTTTGGCCTCCTCGGCAGATAGAGTAAGGGTCTGAAGTGCCCTTGCAATTTCACCCCTTGCTTCCCTTATGGTCTTTCCCACCTCTTTGGAAACAAGGGTTGCAAGCTCCTCCTTTCTCCTTTCCATTATCTCCGCAGCCTTTTTCAGGATCTCGTACCTCTCGTAAGCAGACAGAGAGGCCATCTCCTTCTGTCCCTTCTTGGCAGCTTCCACCGCCTTTTCCACATCCTCAGCAGTAGCCCTCGGAACGGTGTCTATTAAAGAATTGTCGTAGGGATTCCTCACCTCTATCTTTTTGTCCCTGTCCACCCACTCCCCAGCAAGTAACATCTTCATGGCTCAACCTCCTGAAAAATATTTTATAAAAACAAAACCTCTACACCTACTACCCTCCCAAAATCCCTGTCCATCGTAACAATTTTTAATCCGTAACAATCAGCAACAGTATATGGAATGCAATGTAAAATCAGTTACACCTAAATTTCCAGCATTGCTTTTTAAAAATTCTTTACACTTTCCCCTTTTCTCCTGTCCCAAAAGGACTTCCAGAAATACATTTGTATCCACCAAATAGCTCACCGCCACTTCAAGGCCCTGTGCTGCAACTCAACTGAAGTAAATTCATCCCTGAGTTCAGATAATCCCTCTTCCCAGTCAAATTTAAATCCCTTACGCTCATCCCTATCTTTTTCCAGAAGCGCCTCTATGTAATCCAAA
>JALVZS010000055.1 GCA_027022065.1 bacterium | reverse complement strand
TTCTACGTCTTCTGGGAGGTCATGCTGGTTCCCATGTACTTCATCATCGGTATATGGGGAGGTCCAAGGAAGCTATACGCAGCCATAAAGTTCTTCCTGTATACACTGTTTGGTTCGCTGTTTATGCTCGTTGCCATAATTGCCATGTACTTCATCTACCACAGCAAGACTGGGGAGTGGTCCTTCAACTATGTGAAGTGGGTCCATGTGTTGAGCCACATACCTCTGAAGTATCAGTTCTGGTTCTTCCTAGCCTTCTTCCTGGGCTTTGCCATCAAGGTGCCCCTTTGGCCCTTCCACACGTGGCTTCCTGACGCCCACGTTGAAGCTCCCACGGCAGGATCCGTCATCCTTGCAGGTATATTGCTTAAGATGGGAACATACGGCTTTTTGAGGTTTTCCCTGCCACTGTTCCCCGCTGCTACAAAGCTCTTCGTTCCCATGGTGGCGGTGCTTTCCATAATAGCCATAATCTACGGAGCCCTCTGTGCCCTTGCCCAGGAGGATATGAAGAAGCTTGTTGCTTACTCCTCTGTTTCCCACATGGGATTGGTTATGCTTGCCATGTTCATGCTTAACCCCACCGCCATTGAGGGAAGCATCCTTCAGATGATAAACCACGGACTTTCCACAGGTGCCTTGTTCCTTATCGTGGGTATCATATATGAAAGGCGCCATACCAGGCTTATAAAGGAGTACGGTGGTATTTCCAAAGTGATGCCTGCTTTTGCTGCCTTCTTCATGTTTGCCATGCTTTCATCCATAGGACTTCCTGGGCTTAACGGCTTCATTGGAGAGTTCACATGCCTTGCAGGGGTGTTTAAGACCAACTGGAAGTATGCGGCCTTTGCCGTTTCAGGTGTGATACTGGGTGCGGGATATATGCTCTGGCTCTACCAGAGGACTATGTTCGGCACCATAACCAAGGAGGAGAACAAGCATCTTAAGGATATGACCCTGAGGGAGTGGGTTTACATGACCCCTCTTGTTATCTGCTTCATCTGGATTGGTATTTATCCCAAGCCCTTCTTCAGGATGATGGAGGTCTCTGTAAAGCATGTGGTTGAGCAGGTGAATCCCGAATACTTTGCCAAAAAGGCCCGTGAGGAGGCAAAGGTTAAGAAGCTCCTTAGGGATGGACTTAAGGTGGCTGAGAGAGAGACCCTCTCCCATGCGGTGGTTGACTAAGGGGGTGCAGGCATGGGTGCTGTTGTAAACATACCCATTCCCAACATTTCGGCCATAGTTCCTGAGATACTGGCCACTGCTTTGGCGTGCTTCCTGCTCATATTTGATCTGTTTGTTCCTAAAGAGAAGAAAAGTATTGTGGGTATCGCCGCCCTCATAGGCTGTATTGTTGTGGGGGTGGTTACCTTCGGATACATAAATAAGCACGTAGTTACCTTTTCCGGTATGTTTGTGCTTGACTCTTTTTCTGTAATCCTTAAAGAACTCTTCCTCCTTTGTGACATCATCGTGATCCTCATCTCTCTAAAATACCTGGAAATGGAAGGGGTCAGCCTTGGAGAGTACTACGCCCTTTTGGTCTTTGCCACTGTAGGCATGATGGTCATGGCCTCTGCCAATGACCTGATCATGGTCTACCTTGGCCTTGAAACCATGGCCCTTTCTGTTTACGCCCTTGTGGGTTTTATCAAGCTCAGCGAGAAAAGCACAGAAGCAGCCTTAAAATACCTTTTAATGGGTGTTTTCATCTCGGGTATCTTCCTCTTCGGAATAGCCCTTGTTTACGGTGTTGTTGGTTCAACCCAGCTTCCAGAGGTTTCGGCATACATAAAGGAGCATGGCCTTAAGAATCCTGTGCTTCTTATGGCCATTATACTGATAGCCGCAGGCTTGGGTTTAGAAATAGCGATGGTGCCCTTCCACTTCTGGGCACCTGATGTTTATGAAGGGGCTCCCACGTCTGTTACAGCGTTCATCTCTGTTGCTCCCAAGGTTGCGGCAATAGCTGCTCTTTTCAGGGTTTACATTGAGGCCTTCAACCTCATGGCCCCATACTGGACCACGCTTTTGTGGCTCTTGGCGGCCCTCACTATGACCGTGGGAAATGTTACCGCTGTTCTTCAGAACAATGTTAAAAGGCTTCTTGCATACTCATCCATAGCCCATGCGGGATACATGCTTCTAGGTATTCTGGCCTATAATCAGGTGGGGCTTGAGGCCCTTGCCTTTTACTTCTTCGCCTACTGCCTGATGAATATAGGGGCCTTTGCGGTTGTCATTTATCTTAAGAGGGAGAACATAGCGGGGGACAACATAGAGGACTTCAGGGGCCTTGCCCAGACCCATCCCATGCTTGCCCTTGTGATGGTGATCTTCCTGCTTTCCCTTACAGGTATTCCTCCCACGGTGGGATTTGTTGGGAAGTTCTTGCTCTTTTCAGCAGCCGTTGAGGCGGGCTACTACTGGCTCGTTGCCATAGCCGTTCTTAACTCTGTGATATCCCTTTACTACTACTTTAAGATAGCCAAGGTGATGTACATGGAGAATCCTGAAAAGAGAGTTCCTTTTGCTGCGTCTATTCCCCTGAAGGTGGCTGTTTTTGCCCTTGGTATCTTCACGGTTGTCTTTGGGCTCTATCCCCATCCTCTTATAAACCTGGCCCAGTTGTCTATTAAGTCTTTCTTTGGTTAAATTGGCTAAGGGCTGGGCACCCGCCTGGCCCCCTCCACTCTTATCTTCAATATTCCTAAACCTGGCTTTTCTATGGTTATGACGTTGGATTTGCTCCTTTCGTAAAGGGTGGGAAGCTTCTCCGAAAGCTCAAGTATTAACTGTTCAAAATCCTTGGGTATTTTCTTTGAGCTTTTTACCTGTCCATTTTCTATGCTGATTTCTGCCAGGGGAAAGCCCAGAGGATTGTAAAGGTAAACCTTAGTTATCCTCCCATTGGAGCAGATGGCTTCCCATCTGCCAGAGCTTTTTTCCCCTTCAGAGCTTATTGTGAGAAACCTTCCGGAGTACAGAATATAAGGAAAGCCGCTGGGCTTTTTAAAGCCGCATCCTGAAAGGAAAAGGGCTAGTGCAGCAACTGCTGCAGCCGCTTGCTTATTAAGTCCCTTTCCCACGGGCTTAAATCTTTCTCTTTGGGAAGAAGCTCTTCTGCCTTCTTAAACAGCTCAAGCGCTTTTTCCTTCATGCCCAGCCTCCAGTAAATCTCTCCCAGATGATAGGCTATAACGGCGTTATCGGGCTCCTTTTTATAGACCTCTTTTTGTATCCTTAGAGCTTCTTTGATTTTTCCCTGCTTGAAGTATCCCCATGCCAGACTATCAAGGTAGGAGGGATTTTTAGGTGAAACCTTGAGGGCTTCTTTAACCAGCCTTATCCCCTCTTTTACATCAACATCTCTAACTATCAAAAGATAGCCTAGGTAGTTCAGATATGTGGGATTGGGCGATGGGGAAAGCTCTATAGCTTTTTTCAAGGCTTTTATGGATTTCCTTATCTCTCCAAACTTTTCAAGTATAACCCCTTTTCTAAAATAGTACTCAGGCTCTTTAGGGCTTAGTGCTATAGCAGCATTTATGCTCTTGATAGCTTCTTCCTTTTCGTTGTTGAAGTAGTGGATCATGGCAAGCTGAGCGTATATTTCGGGCTCTTCTGGATTCTTAACCAGAGCCAGCTTTAAAAAGTAGGAAGTGCAGCTTGCTTTCCCTAGGTCCATGCAAATTCTAGCGCTCTCTATGAGGGTTTGATAGGAGAGCTCTGCCGCGTAATCTAGGTGTTTTTTGTCAATACATTCCTTTACGATACAGGGAAGTATTCTGGGGTAACTTTTGCATAGCTTCTTTAGTTTTTCCTGCCTGTTAAGCTTCAGATACACCATTCCCAAGGCTTGTTGCTAACTCGCTGTTTTTCCTTAGGCTGTAA
>JALVZS010000054.1 GCA_027022065.1 bacterium | reverse complement strand
AGTATCATGTATCTTCTTCGCTATGGGAAGAAGGGAGGCATTTGGGACAGGATGCCCTCTGAAAAGGTGCTGGATGAGATAAACTACAAAGCGGTTCTTATAGGGTTCCCACTGCTAACGCTGGGCATAGTTACTGGGGCTGCTTGGGCGCATTATGCTTGGGGATCCTACTGGAGCTGGGATCCAAAGGAAACCTGGTCTTTGATAACCTGGCTTATCTACGCTGCTTTCTTGCACGCACGCTATGTTAGGGGCTGGAGGGGTAAGAAAGCGGCGTTTCTTTCCATAGTGGGATTTGCCGCTGTGCTCTTCACCTATCTTGGAGTAAACCTCATCATATCTGGCCTTCACAGCTATGCGTAAGGACAACGCGTATTACATAGAGCTTACCAAAAGTGTGCTTGCCCCCACCTACAGCCAGTATCCTGTGGCCTTTGTGAAAGGTGAGGGCTGCTACCTTTGGGATGCGGACGGCAAAAGGTATCTTGATGCCTGCTGCGGTATAGCCACGGTTTCTCTGGGGCACTGCCATCCAAGGATAGTCAAGGCCCTTGTGGAGCAGGCACACACCCTTTGGCATGTTTCTAACCTATACCACATACCTTGGGAGGCGGAGCTTGCCGCACTTCTGGTTAAGCACACCTTTGCCGATAAGGTGTTTTTCTGCAACTCTGGCGCCGAGGCCAATGAGGCTGCTATTAAGTTTGCAAGGCTCTGGGGGAAGAAGTACAAGGCGGGGGCTTACAAGATAATTACAACTCTCAACTCCTTTCACGGAAGAACCCTTGCCACTGTTTCCGCTACAGGTCAGGAGAAGGTGAGGAAGGGATTTGAGCCTCTGCCGGAAGGCTTTCTGCATGTGCCCTTTGGGGATGTGGAGGCGGTTGAAAAGGTTTTAGACGAAGAAGTTGTTGCGGTGATGGTGGAGCCTATTCAGGGAGAGGGAGGGGTGGTGGTTCCTCCCGAGGGATACCTTAAGGCGCTGAGGGAGCTTTGCGACAGAAAGGACGTCTTGCTCATCCTTGATGAGGTGCAGACGGGAGTGGGAAGGTGCGGAGCTTGTTATGCCTACCAGCTTGAGGGCATTGAGCCTGACATACTTACAAGTGCCAAGGCCTTGGGAAACGGCTTCCCCATAGGCGCTGCTCTCATAAATGAGAAGGTGGCATCGGTGCTAGAGCCGGGGGTTCACGCCTCAACCTTTGGCGGTAATCCATTAGCTACAAGGGTTGCTTATGAGGTGGTTTTGGAGGTTGTGGAAAAGCGCCTCTGGGAAAATGCCAAGAGTATGGGGCAGTATATAAAAAGCTGTTTGGAAAACATGGGTTTCAAGGTTAGGGGAAAGGGCCTGCTTTTGGGTATTGAAGTGAAGGATGCAAGAGCCTTTGTCATTTCAGCCCTTGAAAAGGGGCTTCTCGTTGCTCCTGCCGCTGGGAACGTGGTGAGGTTTCTCCTGCCTATAAATATCACAAAAGATGTATGCGATAAACTTTTGGAATTGTTAAAAACTATTGAAATATAGTTTGGTTCTGCTAAACTGAAAAAAAGCAAGTCAGGCGGGGGATTGTTTTTTGAAGTGGCTTATTGGCAAGTTCAATGAATTGAAGGAAAAGTGCGCCCCTTGCACATACCTGCTTGTGGCTTTTGTGCTTTCTCTAGGTGCTCCTTTAGGCTGGTATATTATCAAAAAGATAGCCGGTCTTGAGGCCTCTGGTGGCTATGAACTTGCCCTCTTCCTGTACATAACCTTTGGCACCTCCATGGCATTTCTATTTTTTGCAGGGCTTTTCCTTTCCAAGGCAAGTAGAGAGGCGGAGCTGGTTAAAGAGCTTGCCATGTCCCAGAAGGTTATGGATGAACGAAGGGAGAAGCTTCAGCTTGAACTTTCCGCTGTAAAAGAGAGGATGCTGAAGATAAATCAGTTCGGTGCAAAGCTCATGAAGGCCAATACAGAGGAGGATGTTTACTACAATCTGGCCTACTCTGCCCATGTGGGTCTGGATTTTGATAGGATAATTATTTACAAGCGGGAAGGAGAAGGGCTCATCATAGTTGAGGCCAGGGGAATAAAGGTTAGCCGCGAGGATAAGGAGAAGCTGGATAACCTGATTATTCCTTGTTCCAGTGAGGGTGGTGCATTAGGGATTGCATGCAAGAATAAAAGGCCTTTTATATTCACAACGGACGACTTTATTCCACCTGAGCTTCGCCTTAAGCCTCCCTACAGCGAGATAGAGGCTATAAGATCCAGGTCTTTTCTGCTGGTTCCCGTGTGCGTTGAGGGTGAGGAGTACGCGAGGGCGGTTATTGCGGCAGATAGAAAGCACAGCAAAAGGGATGTTACCAACGATGACCTTTTGGCCCTTGAGATTTTATGCGACATGGCGGCAACTGCGCTTGCAAGGATGAAGCTGGAAAAGTACCTGGAGTCTCTGGCCACTATAGATGGCTTAACAGGGGTGCTCAACAGAAGGGCCTGGATGGAGAAGGCGCAGGAGGAGCTGGAGAGGGCAAAGAGGTACAAGTATCCGTTTGCCATTGTTATGCTGGACATTGATGACTTCAAAAGGGTTAACGACACATGGGGGCACCTTGCAGGGGACAATGTTCTGAGGACCATTGGGAATATACTGAAAGAGTGCTCAAGGAAGGTGGACTGTCCGGGCAGATACGGAGGGGAGGAGTTTGTGCTTCTCATGCCCCACACCACTGGGGAAGAGGCACTTGTGGTTGCAGAAAGGCTGAGGAAGACCATTGAAGAAACCAACATGGGTGTTCCTACAAAAATAACGGCAACCTTTGGCGTTTCCTGGTTTGACCCTGAAAATCCTGACTTTGATCTTGACCAGATACTTCTTAGGGCAGACAAGGCGCTTTACTACGGCAAGCGCATAGGCAAAAACAGGGTGGTCCCCTCCTGGACCTCCTCTGAAGAGGCTCCTGAGCTGATGGATTTTGGCATTGAGGCTGTTCGAAAAATAGATCTTGACTAAGGGGGAGCCAAGGATTAGCTCCCCCAATATGAGAAGAAGCAAACTCAACCTAAAGGTTATTTTTAAGATAACACAAGCAGTGATAACTGAAAAGCCCCTTTCATCCAGAGGCAGACCAAGAACCTACTCAGATGCCCTTATAATAGCTATCTTCCTCTACCAAATCTTGAGGAATCTGTCCTACAGAGAGGTTCTTGAAGAAGCCTCTTTTGTATTCGGTCAAGCCCCTGCACTTTCAACCTACCATTACAGAGTCTCAAAGCTTCCTAAAAAGCTTATTAAGGAAATCCTCAAGAGGTTGGCTCAAAAGCTTCTGTCAAAAGAGGGAAAAGTTAACTTTCTCATAGCAGATGGCACAGGCTTTAGCTATCTTGATCTATATCCTCTACGGTTTTTCAGAGGATTGGAAGTGAGGAGAGTAAAAGCCCACATAAGGGTAGTGCCTGTAATAGTGGTGACTGCATCTGGAAAAAGAGTTGTCCTAACTGCTGAAACTGGAGGATCTTATGCCAGTGAGGTGAAGCTTCTCACAGAGGCTTTGGGAGATATTGAACCTGCAGCTTTCCAGGGTGCACATCTAATTGCAGACAGGTGCTACGACAGCATTGATATCATAAGAAAGCTTAGAAAGCTCAAGATAAGACCTGCCATAAGGGTAAAGGAAACCTTCAGGAAAGGGGTAAGGCATCCACTAAGGAAAAGATCCAAGGTTTTGTGGGAGGGATTTGGAAGAAACAGGTATTTGATTGAGAGTCTGTTTGGGACGGTAAAGCTCAAAATGGGTTCGCATTTCAGGGTGAAAAGAGAGGAAATAGCCCAGAAAATGGGGCTGGGGGTATTTGCGCTGTATAACATGTATCTGTGGGTCACTTTATTCGTGCTTCTTTCACCCTTTCAGGTTTTAAGGCTATCCCCTGATTTTTCGAACAGCTTC
>JALVZS010000053.1 GCA_027022065.1 bacterium | reverse complement strand
TTGAGATGAGGTCTCCTATGGCCTCCACATCCTCCCACCTCTCCGTGGGAAGGCCTATCATGAAGTAGAGCTTTACGGCCTGCCACCCCGCGTAAACCGCCTTTTCAACGGTTTCCAGTATCTCCTCCTCCGTTATCCCCTTGTTGATTACATCTCTCAGCCTCTGGGTGCCCGCCTCTGGAGCTACGGTAAAGCCCGTTTTCTTCACTCCCTTTATGGCCTCAAGGAGCGTGGAGGTCATGGTACCAGCCCTAAAGGAGGGAAGGGACAAAGAAATCATGGCGTCCCTGGTCAGGGAGGACAAAGCCAGAACCAGCTCTTCTATCCTGGAGTAGTCCGTGGCACTCAGGGAAAGTAAGGAAACCTGCTCAAATCCCGTGGATTTAAAAGACTTTTCAAGGATCCTCACAATCTCTTTAACGCTTCTTTCCCTTAAGGGCCTGTAAATAAAGCCCGCGTGACAGAAGCGGCATCCTCTGGCACAGCCCCTGGATATCTCTATGGTTATTCTGTTGTGGGGGACATCTATCAGAGGGACCAAAGGCGGATCCGGAAAAGGCCCAAGCTCCTCAATCCTCCTCTTTGCTCTTCTGTTGTATCCCGGCACAAAGATATTTGGGTGCTCTGAAAGAAAAGCAAGCCTCTCATCTCTTCCCCTTATAGAAACAAGTCCTTTTATTACTTTGGGAAGTTCCCCTTCCCACTCCCCTATGAAGAAAGCGTCTATAAAGGGAACAAGTGGCATGGGATTGGTGGTGCAGGGTCCTCCGGCAATCACTATGGGATCACTATCCTTTCTGTCCCACCTAAAAATAGGAATGTTGGAAAGCCTGAGAAACCAAAGCACATTGGTGTAGCAGAGCTCATAGTGAAGAGAAAAAGCCACAACATCAAACTCATAAGCGGGCCTTTCGCTTTCAAGCCCCCAGAGGGGAATTTTATTTTCCCGAAGATACCTAAGCATGTCTGGAAAGGGCAAAAAAGCCCTATCGCAGAAGATACCCTCGTAAGAGGAAAGGCTGTGGTATATGAGCTGGTACCCATAGCTGGACATGCCTATCTCATAGGCATCAGGATATGCCAAAAGCACATGAATCTCGGCACTATCCCAATCTTTAGGTCTAAGATTTATCTCCTTTCCAATGTACCTTGCAGGCCTTTGAAAAAGGGGAAGAACAGAGCAAAGCTTTTTCATTTTCCTGTGCTGAATATGCGGAGAAGATCGTTGTAAAGTGCAAGGATCATAATGAGTATTATGATGGCAAGGCCTATCTGCTGGACAAACTCCATGGTCCTTCTGCTCAGAGGCCTTCTTCTAACAGCCTCAAGGCCCAAAAACAGCATGTGCCCCCCATCAAGCACAGGAATGGGAAGGAGATTTATCACACCAAGGTTAACGCTTATGAAGGCGGTGAAGAAGAGAAACTGCAAAAGCCCAGACTTTGCCTGCTTCGTGGCTATCTGGACGATCATTATGGGACCACCTATGCTCCTTACAGAAACCCTGCGCTGTATGAGCTTGATAATGCCCTTGACCGTTACAGCTACCATGTCGTAGGTCTGCTTGAATGCCATGTAGAAGGCCTTAAAAGGCCCGTGGCGTATGACCACTGTATCCCCAGAGGGGTATATGCCTATAAGGCCTATGGTCCTTTGCTCCCCAAAGGCGTTTGTAACCTTCTTGCTTTCAGGAATTATGCTAAGCTTTAAGAGCCTGCTTCCTCTTTTGATGGTTAAAACGAGCTTCTTACCTGGGCTTTTGTGGATGATCTTCGCCATATCCTCCCACGAGGAAACCTTAACGCCGTTTATGGCAACGATAAGATCACCCGGTTTTATTCCAGCCTTTTCAGCAGGAGCCCCCTCAACAAGCTTTCCCACCTTAGGAAGAAGAACAGGAGTGCCAAAGAGGTTCACAAAAAAGACCACAAGAAGGGCAAAAACCACATTGGATAAAGGACCTGCTAAAACTATACAGGCCCTCTGCCAAACGGGCTTAGCGGAAAAGCTCCTTGATGCAAGCTCCTCTGGTATCTCCTCCTCAGCGTCCTCTCCCAGCATCTTAACATAACCACCCAAAGGGATGGAGCTTAAGGCATACTCCGTCTCGCCTTTTTTGAAAGAAAAGATCTTTGGACCAAAGCCTAAGGAGAATCTTTCAACGTAAACACCAAAAGACTTCGCTATCAAGAAATGGCCCAGCTCATGGACGAAGATGAGAACACCTAAGGAAATGATAGCCAGTGCAAGCGGCATTGAAACCTCCTGGCAGGAAGGGAGAAAGGAGCAGACCCCGGCTGTTTTAAGTTAAGCTAAATACCTACTTCTTCTCTACGTTAGCAGCCTGGGGGCCTTTTGCCCCTTCTACTATATCAAACTCAACCGCCTGTCCTTCCGAAAGTGTCTTGAAGCCAGGCTCGTTGATGGCAGAGTAGTGCACGAATACATCCGTGCCTGTGTCATCGCGGGTTATAAACCCGTATCCCTTCTTGTCATTGAACCACTTAACCTTGCCAGTGTACCTCATGATACTAAAATCCTCCTCGCAAAATTTTTGAGATTTTTGCCCGATGCGGGCAGGAATGTGTTGCCGGGTGTTTCCAAGTAAATCTCCTTTCTCCCTGTTGCTAACCCTTATCTACGCCCTAGAAGGGAAAATGTCAATGAAAAATTAAAAAATTAAGGGGGCAGATGCCCCCAAAGGTTCTACCCGAGTTTGTAATCTGCATAGGTTATGCTGATGAGATCCTTCTCCGTAATATAGTTGCCAACGCTTCCCACAAGCTCAGGACCTGGTTTTAAGGTCTTCTTGCCAGGTTCCCAGTTTGCTGGACAAGCCTCATCCGGATGCTCATAAACATACTTCCACGCCTCAAGCAGACGCAGGATCTCAGGGGTGCTCTTACCCACTGGAGGTTCAGAAGCTATAAGCATAACCACAATCCCATCGGGGTTGATTATGTATAGCCCTCTTCTAGCAAGACCCGCATCCTCCATGTACATATCATACTCTCTGCACACCTTGCCCGTGGGATCTGAAGCCAAGAGGAACTTCACATCCTTCATCAAAGGCTCATGCTTCACGAAGGCCTCATGGACAAACTTGGTATCAGTGGATATGGCAAGAACGTCTCCACCCAGAGCCTTTATCTTGTCATAGACAGCGGCGACCGCCGCCAGCTCTGTAGGTCAGACAAAGGTAAAATCGGCGGGATAGAAGATGAGAAGCAGAAACTTGCCCTTGTAATCCTCAAGCCTGACAGTGGTAAATTCCCCTGTTTTTGGATCATAGGCCTCAAGCTCAAAGTCCGGCGCCTTCTTTCCTACTAACATTATTACACCTCCTAAAACTTTGTATTCATACCACCTATAAATTTAGGTTTACAATCTAAGATTTTCAACTATGAGTGCAGATCCCATACCTCCGCCCTGACAGAGGGTTGCAAGACCGTATCTTACCTTCCTCCTTATCATCTCGTAGATCAAAGTAACCACTATGCGGCACCCAGTTGCCCCCACAGGATGGCCCAGGGATATTCCGCTTCCGTTCACATTGGTTATGGAAAGGTCAAGCCCCAGCCCTTTTATGCAGGCAAGGGCCTGAGCGGCAAAAGCCTCATTTAACTCCACAAGTCCTATATCATCCAGAGTAAGCCCCGCCTTCTTGAGGGCCTTTTGGGTAGCCGGCACAGGTCCCCATCCCATTATGGAAGGATCCACCCCTACAACGGAGCAGGCAACTATCCTCGCCAGAGGCTCCAGCCCCAGCCTTTCCGCCTTTTTCTCGTGCATCACAACCACACAAGCCGCTCCATCATTTATGGAAGAGCTATTTCCGGCAGTTACCGTTCCATCCTTTTTAAAGACGGGAGGAAGCTTCGCCAGCTTCTCTAAAGTTGTGTCCTCTCTGGGATGCTCATCGGTATCAAAGATG
>JALVZS010000052.1 GCA_027022065.1 bacterium | reverse complement strand
AACTCTCAAATACTCGTCTAAGATCTCTTTGGAAAGAAGAGGGATTATCCGTTTACTTTTCCAGAGAGAGACAAGTTTTCCCGGAGTGCCGCCGAACAGCAGAGCCGAGATTAGCACGTTGGTGTCCAAAACCACCTTTATTATCTTCTCCTCGCCCATTCAATGGCTTCTTTCATGGTTTCCTCTGTTATTCCGAGCTTTTTCATCTTTTCCCTTATGCTCTCCAAGCTTAAAGCACCTTCAGTTACGGGCCTTAAGACTATGGCTCCCTCTTCCAGAGAAACTTCAAAAAACTCCGTTGGCGGTAGTTTCTTTAAAATTTCCTCTGGTAGCGTTATTTTATTAGATTCGCTGATTCTTACTATCATGGCTCCCACCTCTGCATGCTCATCTTTCGCTTATCTCATAATGCACCACTTCTCCTCGGTAAAGTCTGAGGAGGGTGGACTCCTCGGCGACGACTACCAGATCGCCGTCTTTTAAGGGACCCGATACAGCTACCTTTTCGCCGGATCTTCCAAAGACGCTTACCTCAACGGGCTTTATCCTTGCGGTGCCGTTTCCTATGGGCTCTGCCAGAAATACGTATGTGGCGTTTACATTCTCAAGAAGTGCCCTTAGAGGAACTATTGCTCCCTCCACTTCCGATGCCACCAGGTCCACACTTACCCTTGCTCCTGAGGGAAGCCCGAAGGGCCTCTGGCCTAACCTTATCTCCACCGTTGCAAGCTCTCCTGGATTAACGGCAGGGAACACCCTGAAAATGCGGGCGTTCAAAACTCTATCGCCCTCGGTGAGAACTGCTAAAGCACCCGGCTTGAAGATGGCTGCCTTTTCCTGGGGAACTCCCACAAGAATCCTGTATCCAGCACTTGCCTTTTCAAGCTCTAAAATGGGAGCTCCTGGAACGACGAGATCTCCCGGATCCTTAAAGCGGGCGGTTACAACACCATCAAAGGGTGCCTTTATCACCGTGTAGAGGAGGTCGTTTTCCGCTGTTGCAAGTTCCGCTTTAAGGGTTTCAAGGCGGGCCTTTGCCTCTTTAAAATTCGCTTCCGAGATCTCAAAGGCCTCTTTGGATATGGCCTTGTTTTTGTAGAGTATGCGGTCCCTTTCAAAGATGTGCTTTTTGGTTAAAAGGGCCGTTTTTGCCGCATCTATCTGTGCCTTTAGCGACGATATTTTCTCCCTTATGGGCCTGTCGTCTATCTTTGCAAGCACCTCTCCCTTTTTTACGGGATCTCCCTCGTATTTTGTAACGGAAAGTAAATAACCAGACACCTTTGAGCTGATCTTTGCAGAGATAAGGGGTTCTATTCTTCCAAGGTAGTGCTCTTTAACAAGAAGCTTTCCCACCTTTACCCTTGCCACCTCCACCGGGAGAGGGGCAATTTCAGGGGTTGGAAGCTGAGATAAGGCTTTTTTCTTTTTCTTGACAACGTGTATGGCGGCTGCTGCGATGACCAGTGCCACCGTCACGGAAAGGGCTATTTTTATCCTCTTGCTCATTTCTTTTCCTCGCAGGGGAGTTTGATCCATCCGCGGGCGATCTGGGCCGTTGCCCGCTGGTACTCCACAAAGGCGCTTGCGAGTCTGTAAAGGGCTCCTAAGTAGTCCGCCTCTGCCTGTGCCCATGCCGCCTGGGCAAGGAGCATGTCCGTTACGGTGCCCGCACCGGTTCTGTACTTGAGGCTTTCCACCCGAAACGCCTCCTTTGCCGTTTTTCTTGCCGCATCAAGGTGGGCCAACTCTTCTTTTGCCTGGGATATAAGGGATAGTGCATTAGCTATCTCATTTTTTGCAGAAAGCTCTAAGGCTCTAAGGTGCTCTCTTTCTGCCAAAAGCTTAGCCTTTTTCTCCGCAACCCTAGCGGATATGGTTCCCCCGCTGAATATGTTGAGCTTGAGTCTTATGCCTGCTTCCCACACTTCTTCGGAATGGTGAAATCCCGATCCAGCCCTTCTTCCGTAGTTGGTAAATATGTCAATATTTGGAAGGTGCTCTCCAAAGGCAAGCTTCACTTCCTCTTTCGCCTTTTCAACGGCCTTCCTCTGGGCAAATATATCTGGCCTGCAGGAAAGGACCCTATCCGTGTCCACCTCCTCAGGCTTAAAAGATGCTACCTCAAGGCTTCCTTCAACATTAAAGTCGCTTTTTGGAGGCTCTCCCATTAGCACGGAGAGAGCCTCTTTTGCCCTGCGTAAGGCTTCTTTGGCTGCGACAAGGGTTGCTTCTTCTGCTTTTACCTGTGTTTCTATGCGCATGAGATCAAGGGGTGGGATGCGCCCAACTTTGAGCCTTAACCTTGCGTCCCTTTCTTCTTTCTTCAAAGCTTCAAGGGTCCTTTCCCTTGCAGACACGAGCTCTTTAAGATAAAGGGCGAGGAAGAATGTGTTTTTTACATTCGCTATGAGATCCAAAGCGGTTTGCTTTTTTAGACCCTCTCTAAGTGCCACCTCAAGCTCTGCAATTTTCACTCTTTTCCTTAATCTTCCTCCTTCATACACGGGTATCACCATTTCAAAATTAAACATGTACCTGTCCTTGCTAAAGTAGGGGGATTTTTCGGGCACTATGGACTGCGGCTCGCTTAGTCTGCTTGCTTGGGTGGAAAAGTTTATCTGTGGGAAAAGCTGCCCTTTTTCTGCTCTATATCCCTTTTGAGATGCCAAGACTTCGTGAGTTCTCGCTAGAATTTCGGGATTTTGTTGGATAGCTTTTTTGATAGCTTCATTTAGAGTCAGTGAAAAACCGAGTGAAGGGAATATGACAAGTTGAGACATTAAGACCAGGGTGATTAAAGCTTTAAAACGCATCAATCCTCAATGGTTCCCTTTGCTGGATCGGGGAAAGGAACGTGTAAGTGCTTTTTATTACAGCAAGGTCAAACTCTTGGTCTTTGAACTCATCTATGTGTTTGTTCCTCAAGTTTGTGGTTTCCACACCAGGTTCTTTTAGTGCTTCTATGGCAAAGGGGTGCACCCTAAAAAGGTGCACCCCTGCCGAAAATACTTCTATCTTGTCCTTGAAAAAGTGATTTGTCAAAGCTTCTGCCATCTGCGAGCGACAGGCGTTTTCAGTGCAGATAAAAATCACTTTGTTCATCTTACTTCCCTAATAAACGTATAGCATCTCTGAGAAGTATGATACTCACTGCTGTAAGCACCAGAGCAAACACGTATTTCACAGATTTTGGTTTCATCTTTTCCGCCATGAGGCGTGAACCTATCTGGGAACCTGCTATTACCGCTACAGCACAGCCCAGAGTTATCACTGGATCAAAGTGGGCTTTGGGAAGGTGCCCCAAGAGCCCGGATATGGCCGCTATGGTTACGATGAATGACGATGTTGCAGCGGCGTTTTTGGGCTCAAGCCCAGACATTAATAGTATGGGAACCACCATGGCGCCGCCGCCACGGCCTGCAAAGCCCACTATAAGTCCAAGGATTGATCCGGCAGTGATTCCGAGGATTAACTCGGCTTTTCTGCTTTCTACTTTCTTTTTAGGTTTGTATCCTGAAGCAACAAGGGCGGCAGATGCTAAGGTAAATATGGCAAATACAAGAATGACGTACGCAACATTAACCTTGAAATCCAGATATGCGCCTATGGGGGCGAATACCACCATGGTTAGGGCAAAGGGAAGGGCCAGCCTCACCTTTACCAAACCGTTTCTGTAGTAGGTGTAGGCGGCGGAGCTTGATGTGAGGATGTTTAAAAGCAGTCCTAGAGGAATGGCTTCGTGTTTGAAGTTCATTCCGAACCAGTAGAGGATGGGAATGTAGAGTTGTGATCCTCCCATACCCAGCATGGAAAAGACAAAAGAGATGGCGAAAAATATAGCGATAATGATCAAAGCCTTAGCCAATATTTTTACCTCCTAAAAATTTATTTCTCATATCCGGAGCAGGGGATGCATACCAGCTTACCGTCTTTGACCCTCA
>JALVZS010000051.1 GCA_027022065.1 bacterium | reverse complement strand
TTGTACCGCAGCTCCAGATCTTATGAGCACGTAGCCGAAGGCCATGGCTCCCACGATGATCCATCCTATCATGGTGGTAACCTTAACGGTGTTTAGTATGGCTCCCCTGACTACTTCCCAGTTTAGCCTCCTCTGTATAGCTGCAAGTATAAAGACCAAAAGGCAAGCCAGGGCGCTTGCCTCTGTGGGGGTCGCAACACCTAGATAGATAACCCCCAGGAGGGAAACCACTATGAGTAGCATGGCCCAAACTCTCCAAAGGGCCTTGAGGGTTTTCTTTAAGGGCACCCTCTCTGCTGGTGGGGCGATTTCTGGGTTTCTCTTTACGCGTATAAAGATGTAAAGGCAGGCAAGGGCCGTTGAAATCACTCCAGGTATAACGCCTCCTATAAAGAGTGCTCCTATGGATGTGCCGGAGAGCACTCCGTAGATGATAAAAATGACGCTTGGCGGAATGAGTATGGAAAGGGCTCCCGCAAAGGCCACGATGGCTCCTGCAAATCCGGGATCGTAGCCCCTTTTTCTCATCTCAGGTATGGAGAGCAGTCCCACTGTTGCTGTTCCTGCTGTGCTTGCCCCACAGCATGCTCCGAAGATCATGCCAAATACCACTGCTGCCATGGCCAATCCGCCTGGAAGTCCCGAGAGGAAGTCGTGTATAACTTCGTAGGTGTCTCCCCCCATTCCCGTTCGGAAAATCACTTCTGCCATAAGGATGAACAGGGGAACGCATATTAGTAAGTAATTGGTCATCTCCTCAAAGCCTGAAAGGGCTATGCCGTAAAAGCCCCTAAAGGGATGGGGCCACCAGAGTATACATGCGGTAACGATGCTTACAAAGCCCAGTGAGAAGGCAATGGGCAATCCTAAGAAGAGCAAAATCAGAACAGCACCGAAAAGGCAGATGAGAACCATCCACCAGGGCATATCTTCCTCCTCAGGCGTTTTCTTTAAGAAGCCTGTAGTTCCTGTAAATGATGAGCAGAAACTCAAGCATAACTAGGATTGCTCCTACCAGCATAATTGTTCTTATGGGCCACTGAAGCACCTCTAGGTAGGTTTCACTTCTGGCCTTGGTTATGTAGCCGTCGTAGACGAACTTGGCTGACTCAATCACAAGTATTAGGGTAAAGATGAATCCTAAAAGGCTTGTGAATATGTCCATTTTGTATCTGGCCCTGCCGGAGAGCTTGGAGTAGAACACATCAACTCTGACATGGCCACCTACCCGGAGCGCCCAGGCCCCGGGTAGGTAAACCACCGCCAGAAGAAAGTACTCGTTTACCTCAAGGCTCCACTTGGTTGGTGCTCCAAAGCAGTATCTAGCTATCACATCGTAGCTTACGGTTAGCATCATGAGGATGACTATCCATCCTGCAAGCTCAGCGAAGAACTTCTCCACCTTCTCAAGGGCTTTATCAAACTTCCTCATCACCTAGCCCTACCTCTTGTTCTTCTTCAGGAACTCCTTGAAGAGCTTGACCTCCTCGGCGCACATGGGGCTTTCATGAGCATACCAATCCCAAACGGGCTGTATGGCTTTGTCCCATTTTTCCAGTTCCTTCTTGGGAAGGGTGTAGAACACCACACCTTTCTTTTTGGCCCATTCCTCAAGCCTCTTTTCATAGGCGGGCCAGTACTCTGTGGAGGCCCAGCGTGCCCATTTCTTAGCGGTTTCAACAAATACCTTTCTTAGATCAGGAGGTAGTGAGTAGAACTTGTCCTTGTTTATCCACAGCTCGTCGTTCCACACATATATGGCGGGGTAGGTTACGGCCTTGCAGTAGTCTATAAACATGTAGTCTCTCAGCCCATAAACATAGAACATCAGACCATCCAGAACACCTCTCTGAAGAGCGGGATATATCTCGCCTGTGGCAAGTGTTACTGGGCTTGCTCCAAGGAGCTCCACTATTCTTGTGGCCAGGCCTCCTGCTGCCCTTATCTTTTTGCCTTTAAGGTCCTCAAGGGTCTTGAAGGGCTTGTTTCCTCTTGCCAAGAGGCATGAGCTTCCCGCAAGCACATTGGTGATCCACACGGCGTTGGCCTTTTTCTCGTAGGCTTCCCTCTTTATCTGTGCCATCCTGCCAGAGTTGAGGAAGTCCCAGGTCTTTCCCCTTCCCACAACTGTGGCGGTGTTGGGCATCCAGTCCACATCGCCTTCTGGAACAAGTCCGTGGAAGTAAGCGGCACAGCTTGCCAGCATATCAATGGTTCCGTCCTTTAGGGCCTCAAGGGCCATTTTCCTTTTGACCAATTGATCCGCAGGGTAGATAATGAATTTAAGCTTGTATCCCAGCTTTGCTGCTGCCTTTTGGAGCATGGGGATAAGTCCCTGATCCTTGGAGAATTGGGGAAGCTCTTTGTGGGGGTTGACGTAGGCGAAGTACTCGGGGTGCTTGGTGTGCCAGGACATCTGGAAGGTGAGCACATAGGTCTTCTTTTTGGCCCAAGAGCTACCCGTTAGAATGAGTCCTAGGCCTACCAACGCTCCAATTAAATAAAACAAGGTTTTCCTAAGCATGCCGCACCTCCTAATTCCAAATATTGGAATAACAGCTTATTATTTAGAATATCATGAAAACTTGATGCCTTGTCAAGTCCGTGCTTTGGGCAACGTTGTTTATGAAAACAAGGGGTTGAAAAACTGTTCCCTTTATTGTATAGGCAATATGTGAAATGATATTCCACATATCAGAACAATGGGGAGCTCAGTAGAAAAGGCGTTGGATATTTTGTTGCTTTTTGATGAAAGCAAACAACTGTTGGGTGTTAATGAGATGTCAAGACTTCTTGGTATGCCTCCAAGCACCGTTCAGAGGCTTGTGAATGTTCTCAAGAAAAAAGGGTTTTTGAGGCAGGATCCTGAAACGAGGAAGTACAGATTGGGAACGGTGTTATTGAAGCTTGCAGGTTTTCTGAAGGAATCCTTGGAGATAGCCAAGATAGCCTATCCCATTATGCAGAGGCTGTCCAGGGAAACGGGGGAGACGGTGCATCTGAACATAATAGACAGGTATGAGAGGGTATGCATAGAATCCATAGAGTCCGTGCAACCCCTTATGGCCAGAATGCCCATAGGACAGCGTTCCCCCCTTTATGCAGGAGCTTCTTCCAAGTGCCTTCTTGCCTTTTCCGATGAGGAGTTTGTGAGGGAGTACCTTGAGATGGTGAAGCTGGAAAAGATCAACATGAACACCATCACGGACAAGGATGAACTTTTAAAGGAGCTTGATAGAACGAGGAGAAGGGGATATGCGGAGAGCTTCTCCGAGAGGGTTACTGGATTGGGGGCTTTAAGCGCTCCTGTTTTTGATCATCGGGGAAAGATAGCGGCTTCTCTCAGCCTGGCCATCCCAGAGGTGAGGTTCAGGAATGAGGACACGAGGAGGTCCTACGCTGAAAAGCTATTAGCCGCTGCAAGGCAGATATCAGAGATTCTGGGTTATAAGGGGTGAGTTATGCTTGAAGGAGTGTTGGTGCTTGATATGAGCAGGGTTTTGGCTGGTCCCTTTGCCACCATGATCCTTTCGGATCTTGGGGCAGAGGTTATAAAGGTGGAGAACCCCAAGGGGGGTGATGAGACGAGGGGGTGGGGCCCTCCTTGGTATAAGACGGAGAGTGCTTACTATCTTTGTGCTAACAGGAACAAGAAGAGTATAGCTGTTAATCTGGCTCATCCAGAGGGGGTTGAGATAGTAAAGGAGCTGGCAAAAAAGGCGGATGTCTTTATAGAGAACTTCAAGGTAGGGGGTCTTAAGAAGTTTGGGCTGGATTACGAGAGCGTCTCAGAGATAAACCCTTCAATAGTTTACTGCTCTATAACAGGTTATGGCCAGACGGGTCCATACAGGGAGAGGCCCGGTTATGACTTTATCATTCAGGGCATGTCTGGTCTCATGAGCATAACGGGAGAGCCTGATGGAATGCCAATGAAGGTTGGGGTG
>JALVZS010000050.1 GCA_027022065.1 bacterium | reverse complement strand
CTTCAAAGGCCCTTACTATTAAGATTAAATCTTTACTGTTAAAAGCCTCAGTAATAACAGGCTTGAAAGAAAAACTCACCCGAAGTAAAATTGCTGCCAAAGCTGTCCAGTTGGAGGAAAACCATGGGTAAGTGCCTTACAGACAAGAACTCACTTCTTTCCGCATTACAGCTTGTTCAGGGTATTGTGGAGAAGAAAGCCATAAATCCTGTACTTACGTCTGTAGTTTTTGAAACTGCGGAGGATAGCATATTTATAAAGGCAACTAACCTTGAGGAAAGCCTGGTAGTTCAAAGCTGGGCTGAAATACATGAACCTCTGAAGGTAGCAGTTTCAGCAAAGAGGCTTCTGGAGTTCGTCAGGGAACTTCCGGATATGCCTATAAACATATACACAACGGAAGCCGGAACCCTAGAGCTTTCTGTTGAAAAAATTAAGGCCAACTTTCCCATATTTGATGTTGAGGAGTTTCCCGACCTACCGCTTTCGCCTGAAAATACCATCTTTATGAACAAGGATGCCTTTTTGGACGCCCTTGATAAGGTTTACTTCTCCATAGCTACGGATGCGGTTTCCATGGTGCTCATGGGCATGTTCTTTAAGAAGGAGGGTAGTCTCGTGAGCTTTGTTTCCACAGACGGCCACAGGCTATCACTGGTGGAGAAGGATATGGGGGAGGTGGAGGGGGAGGACTTTGAAGTGATCATTCCCAGGAAGGGCGTTCAGGAGATAAAGAAGGTATTGGAAAAGAAGGTGGAGGTGGATTCTATTGAGATAGGCTTTTCTGGAAACCACTTCTACATGAAAGCTGGAAACGTTCAGATATTCACCAGGGTTCTTGATGGTAAGTTTCCCAACTACAAAAGGGTGATTCCTGAGGAGTTTGATAAGGAGTTTGTGGTGGCTTCAAAGGAGCTTATGAAGGGTGCAAAGAGGGTATCCCTCTTCTCCGAGGACAAGGTTAAGGGTGTGAGGATAGAGTTCAAGCCCGATGAGTCCTGTATAGTACTTTCATCTGTGGTCTCAAGCGAAGCTGGATTTGTTGGAAGTGCCGTTCAGGAGATTGAGATAGAACAGGCAAGGGGAACACCCTTTGTTTTTGGGCTTAACGCAAAGTACCTCATGGAGGCTCTGGATGCCTTTGACTCTGAGTTTATAAGGATTCATACGGGCGATAACCTCTGGCCCGTAAAGATCACTTCTGATGAGGTTCAGGACTACATCCACATCATAATGCCACTTAAACTGGAGGATTAGCCTTGGACGGGAGGACCGACTACACGGCGAGTAAGATAAAGATCCTCGGCGGGATAGAGGCCGTTAGAAAGCGTCCCGCCATGTATATTGGTAGCACTGACTTTAAAGGGCTTCACCATCTCATATTTGAGGTGGTGGACAACAGCGTGGATGAAGCGGTTGCGGGATTCTGCAAGAACATAGAGGTGGTCATCCACATAGACAACTCCATCACGGTGACCGATGACGGAAGGGGCATCCCTGTTGATATACATCCGGAAGCGGGAAGGCCTGCGGTTGAGGTGGTTATGACTACTCTCCATGCAGGTGGAAAGTTTGACACCGGTGTTTACAAGGTTTCCGGTGGTCTTCACGGCGTTGGCGTTTCTGTGGTCAATGCCCTTTCCGAGTGGCTTGAAGTTGAGGTGAGGAGGGACGGCAAGGTCTACAGACAGAGGTACGAGAGGGGAAATCCCGTAACGGATCTTGAGGTTGTTGGAACCACAAGCCGCACGGGAACAAAGGTGTCTTTTATGCCCGATCCTGAGATCTTCGGTGAGATAAACATAAGCTACGACTATGTGGCAAGTAGATTAAGGGAGCTAGCCTTTTTAAATCCTGGACTGAGGATAGTTCTTAGGGATGAAAGGACAGATAAGGAGGAAGTCTTCTACTACGAAGGGGGTATAAGGTCCCTTGTGGAGTACCTCAACGAGGGAAAGACCCCTCTTTATCCTCAGGTGTTCTACATGCAGAAGGAGTCCTCAGGTGTTATCGTTGAGATAGCCTTTCAGCACAACACGGGCTACACGGAAACCCTCTACTCCTTTGCCAACAACATAAGAACCGTGGACGGCGGCACCCACGTAAGCGGTTTTAGAACGGCCTTTACTAGGTGTGTTAATCAATATGCCCAGAAGGAGGGGCTTCTAAAGGGACTTAAAGGAACCCTTACGGGGGATGACCTTAGAGAGGGCTTAACTGCAGTTATAAGCGTTAAGGTGCCCAATCCCCAGTTTGAGGGACAGACCAAGACCAAGCTGGGCAATTCCGAGGTTAAAGGGATAGTGGAGACCCTCTTTGCCGAGGAACTCTCTGACTTCTTTGAGCGCCATCCCGATGTTTTAAAGCTCATAGTGGAGAAGGCGGTTGCGGCGGCCAAGGCCAGGGAGGCGGCCAGAAAGGCAAAGGAGCTTGTCAGAAAGAAGACCAAGGTGGAGGGTGCCGCCCTTCCCGGAAAGCTTGCGGACTGCTCGGAGAAGGATCCGAGAAAGAGGGAGCTGTTCATAGTGGAGGGAGAGTCTGCGGGAGGTTCTGCAAAGCAGGGAAGGGACAGGAGCTTTCAGGCTATACTACCCCTTAAGGGAAAAATACTTAATGTGGAGAAGGCCAGGGTGGATAAGGTTCTCTCTAATCAGGAGATAAAGAATATCATTCTGGCCCTAGGTGCGGGTGTGGAGGATGCCGACTTTGACATAAACAAGCTCAGATACCATAAGATCATAATAATGACCGATGCTGATGTGGACGGTGCCCACATAAGGACCCTCCTTCTTACCTTCTTTTTCAGGAAGATGAAAAAAGTTGTTGAGGCAGGCCATGTTTACATAGCACAGCCTCCCCTTTACAGGGTCAAAAAAGGGAAGAAGGAGGTTTACTGCCAGGACGATGATGAGCTTGAGAGGTTTCTCTTTGAGGAGGGATTAAAGGGCGTTGAGCTTGTGGTTGACGGGAAGAGAATTTCGGGAGAGGGCCTGAAAGAGCTTGTTTCTAAGGTTAAGGAGTTGAAGTTTCTTGAAAATAAATTTCTGAAAAGGGGAAGGGATCCGAGGGTGCTTTCTGTGCTTGCCGACTTCAATGAGGAGAGGGTTTTGAAGGGAGATGTGGAAGGGTTTGAAAAGGCCCTCCGTTCGGCTGTTGATGTTGAGGAGTTCACGGTGGAGCCTGATGAGGCGGATTATGTGAGGATAAACGTTGTTACGAAAAAGGGCGAGAATCACTTTAATACCCTGATAGACAGGGATTTTGTTGGAACTTCTAGGTACAAGAGGTTTTCGTCCTTAAAGAGGGAGCTTTCCCCCTTGGAGAGAGGCTCTGTTGTTCTGGTCAGGGGCAAAGATGAGATGGCGGTTTCTGATATAAGCTCCCTTTACGATGCGATAATAGAACTTGGCAGAAAGGGTGCCGAGATTCAGAGATATAAAGGTTTGGGAGAGATGAATCCGGAGCAGCTCTGGGAAACCACCATGAATCCTGCAACTAGAAGGCTGAAAAAGGTGACCGTTGAGGATGCTGAGGAGGCGGACAGGATATTCTCCATCCTCATGGGAGACGATGTGGCTCCCAGAAGGAATTTTATTCAGACCTACGCCAAGGAGGCAAAGAACATAGATGTCTAAGTGGAGGAGAAGATGGAGTTGAATCGCTTAACCCTTGTGGAGGCTAAAAGGCTTATAGATAAGGGCGAGGTTTCCGCCGAGGAGATAGCAGAGGCAGTTTTGAAGCGCATTGAGGAGGTTGACGATAAAGTTAAGGCCTACATAACCGTGAACGAGTCCATGGTTGAGGATGCTAAATCGGCAAAAGACGGGAGGTTATCAGGTATTCCCATTGCCGTTAAGGACAATATCTGCACCAAAGGCGTAAAAACCACCTGTGCCTCAAAGATACTTTACAACTTCGTCCCTCCCTATGATGCCACGGTAATTGAGA
>JALVZS010000049.1 GCA_027022065.1 bacterium | reverse complement strand
CCTATAAGTTGGTTTCTCCCGAGGAGCTTTTGGAGAAGGCACTAGTAAAAGGATGCAAGGGGATCTTCTTCTCTCACAACGAGCCCATTGCCATGGCGGAGTTTATTCTTGATGTATTTAAAATGGCTAAGGACAATGGGTTTTACACGGGGATCCACACCAACGGCACCATGGGGAAGGAGTTTCTCAGGGAGCTTGCAGAGATTTGCGATGTCTTTGTGGTGGATCTCAAGGCCCACTCAAAGGAGGTTTTTAAGAGGCTTTCTGGCAACTGCTGGGGCTCTGTGAGGGTTATGGAAAATGTTTCTTTTCTCAAGTCCTTGGAAAAGAAGCTGGAGCTGGTTACGGTGGTGGTTCCCGGCTATAACGACACGGTTTTTGAATTCAGAGCCATGGCAAGGTGGGTGGCTTTAGAGGTATCCCCAGAGATTCCCTGGCACATATTCCCCTTCAGGCCCAATGGGGAGCTTTACCACGTAAGGCCCCCTTCCAAGGATAAGCTGGAAAGACTGGCAGAGGTGGCTTTGGGAGAGGGAGTTAGAAGGCTTGTCCTACATGCCTAAACAGGCTATACTTTTTGAAGTAAATGCCTGCCGGAGGAGTTTTATGGACAAAGAGCGGGAAAAGGCGTTGGAGACTGCTATAAGCCAGATAGAAAAGCAGTTTGGTAAAGGCTCCATAATGAGGCTCGGAGAGAAAAGGGCCCTGCTTGATGTGAAGACCATCCCCACGGGGGCCCTGACCTTGGACATAGCCTTGGGGATTGGAGGCATTCCTAGAGGTAGGATAACGGAGATCTTTGGCCCTGAGGCCAGTGGAAAAACCACACTGGCCCTTTCCATCGTGGCCCAGGTCCAGAAAGAGGGTGGAGTGGCTGCATTTATTGACGCGGAGCATGCCCTAGATCCCGTTTATGCCCAGAGGATAGGGGTGGACACAGAAAACCTCCTCATATCCCAGCCCGACACAGGGGAGCAGGCGCTGGAGGTGGCGGAAAGCCTTGTGAGAAGCGGTGCAGTTGATGTGATAGTGATAGACTCTGTCGCAGCCCTTGTTCCCAAGGCGGAGCTTGAAGGGGAGATGGGAGAGGCCCATGTGGGGCTTCAGGCAAGGCTTATGTCCCAGGCTTTGAGGAAGCTTACGGGCGTTGTGAGCAAGTCCAACACGGCGTTGATTTTCATAAACCAGGTGAGAAAGACCATAGGACCATCCTTCTTCGGCGGGGGAGGAGAGACCACCACGGGTGGTATGGCTTTAAAGTTCTATGCATCCGTCAGGCTGGACATAAAGAGGATAAGCACTTTGAAGGGCAAGGGGAACGAGCCCATGGGTATAAGGTCCAAGGTGAAGGTGGTTAAAAACAAGCTTGCCCCTCCCTTTAAGGAGGCAGAGTTTGACATTCTATACGACAGGGGCATTTCCCATGAAGGGTGTCTCGTGGATCTTGGGCTTTCCTACAACCTCATTACCAAAAGCGCATCGTGGTTCTCCTACGGGGAGATAAGGCTGGGGCAGGGAAGGGATAACGCTGTTCAATACTTGAGGGAGCATCCAGAGGTGGCTCTTGAGCTTGAGAAGAGGATAAGGGAGCTTGCGGGGCTGCCTTTAAAGGAGGAAAAGGGTGAGGAAAATACCAGCTGAGCTTCTCAGGATCCTGGAGAAGGCGGTTGAGGCTAAGGCCTCGGATGTTCACCTTAAGGTTGGCAATCCCCCTGTCCTGAGAATAGACGGAGAGCTTAAGAGACTGGAGGGCTTTGAGCCCTTTACAATAGATGGTCTAAACGCCATTGTAGAAGCCATTATCACGGAGAGGGCTAAAAAGCAGGTTGAAGTTCAGGGTTCTGCCGATTTTGCCCTAACGGTTCCAGGCCTTGCCAGGTTCAGGGTAAATCTCTTCCTTCAAAGAAACACCTACGCCATGGCCCTAAGGTATGTTCCCTATGAGGTTCCGGACTTTGAAGAGTTGAATCTGCCTCCCGTTATAAAAGAAATAGCGGATAAGGAGAGGAGGGGACTTATACTGGTTACGGGAATCACAGGCTCTGGAAAGTCCACTACACTTGCGGCCTTCCTCAAGTACATAGCAAAAACAAGGCCCGTTAACATCATAACCATAGAGGACCCCATTGAGTACCTTATATCAGACGATAAGGCCATAGTTTCCCAGAGGGAGCTTGGTAGCGACTTCTACGACTTCGCCCAGGCGTTAAGGGCAGCCCTTAGGCAGGATCCGGATGTAATAATGGTGGGTGAAATGAGGGACCTTGAGACCATAAAGACGGCCCTTCTTGCCGCAGAAACGGGACACCTTGTGCTTTCCACCCTCCACACCCTTGATGCGGCAGAAACCATAAACAGAATCATTGCGGCTTATCCTCCTTATGAGCAGGAGACCGTAAGGCTGCAGCTTGCCTCTGTGCTGAGGGCCACCATCTCTCAGAGACTCTTAAGGAAGGTCGGAGGGGGAAGGGTGCCCGCTTGCGAGATCATGATAAACACCGGGGCCATAAAGGAGTGCATACTGAATCCCGAGAAGTTTGACGAGATAAAGGCACTGATTGAAAAGGGAAAGGATGCCTATGGCACCCAGACCTTTGACCAGTCCCTCTACGATCTATACTCAAGGGGCCTTATAACCTTTGAAGAGGCTATAGCCAACGCCTCCAATCCCGACGACTTCAGGCTTAGGGTTAGGGGCATAACGGGAACTGTGGATATGATGGATATCATACAAGGCGGAGAAAATTCCGAGATAGAAAAGTTTTGATGTGAGGTGAAGCATGGATTCCAAGGAGATAAGGGAGACCTTTCTAGATTTCTTTGAGAAAAGAGGGCACACAAGAGTTAAAAGCTCTTCCCTTATACCCCATGGAGATCCCTCACTGCTCTTCACCAACGCGGGGATGGTGCAGTTTAAGAACGTGTTTCTCGGGCTGGAGAAGAGGCCTTACACCAGAGCTACATCCTGCCAGAAGTGTGTAAGGGCCGGAGGGAAGCACAACGACCTGGAGAATGTAGGAAAGACCGCGAGGCATCACACCTTCTTTGAGATGCTAGGTAATTTCTCCTTTGGGGATTACTTCAAAAGGGAGGCCATCCTGTATGCGTGGGAGCTTTTGACAGAAGTCTACAAGCTTCCCAAAGAAAAGCTGTGGGTAACCATATACAAAGACGACGATGAAGCCTTTGAGATATGGACAAAAGAGGTGGGCTTTCCTGCAGATAGAATTGTGCGCATGGGGGAAAAGGACAACTTCTGGGCCATGGGGGACACGGGTCCATGTGGCCCCTGCTCAGAGATTATCATAGATCAGGGCGAGGATATGGCCTGCGGTCCCAATTGCGGGGTGGGCAAGTGCGACTGCGACAGATTCTTGGAGCTTTGGAACCTTGTGTTCATGCAGTACAATAGAGACGAAAGCGGAAAGCTTACTCCCCTTCCCAAGCCCAGCATAGACACGGGGATGGGACTTGAGCGTATAACGGCGGTTCTTGAGAGGGTAAGGAGCAACTTTGATACGGACCTATTTAAGCCCCTCATAGAGTTTGTGTGCAACGAGACGGGCGTAAATTACGGAGAGGCAGAAAGAAGCGATGTGGCCATAAGGGTTCTTGCGGATCACGCCAGAGCCACCGCATTCCTTCTTGCAGATGGACTTCTCCCCTCCAATGAGGGAAGGGGCTATGTTTTAAGGCGCATAATAAGAAGGGCATCCCGTTACGCCAGGATACTGGGATACGAAAAGCCCCTTCTTTATAAAGTGTGTGGCGTTGTGGTGGACAAGATGGGGGAAATCTATCCAGAGCTTATAGACGCCAGGGACTTCATAGCGCAGGTGGCAAAGGCCGAGGAGGAGAGGTTTGCCCATACGCTAGAGGCAGGGATGAAGCTTCTGGATGAGATCGTGGAGGAGCTTAGGGAAAAAGGAGAAAAGGTGATAGATGGTGCATCCCT
>JALVZS010000048.1 GCA_027022065.1 bacterium | reverse complement strand
GGGTTATGGAGATAGGTTCAACAGAGGCTACCGCCAGCACCTCGTCCCTAACCAGATCTATGTCCTGGGTCCTGTGCGCAAGCACTGGTGCAAAACCAAGCACGAGTTGATAAGACAAGAAAGCAAGGGTACCCACTAACGTTACCTTTTCTAGAATCCTCTTCCTCTCAAAAAGGCTCAGCAGTTTTGCGAGCTCTCCAGATATTACCACCACTCCAGATCTTGCAAGGAAATTTGCAATCCTTTCCTGCTTTTGTCTTTCGCTGTTTAAGACTTTTCTCTTCATCTTTAGACTTTTTTTCAGTTTTTCTATGTCCACAGCGCTTTCGGGTCCCACATAAGAGTACTCGTACCTGCCTTCAACTACTTTCTGTAAGTACACGTAGCGCCTGCCCTTGACAGTCTTAACCGCTACAGTGCCTCTGGCTTCATGGGAGAGAACTCTGGTGGTCTGAAGGGATGATATAAGTTCTGCCGCCAGGGTCTGGCTCAGCTCGTCTAGATGTCTTATAAGCACTGCTTCCTCCAAGAGAGGTTATACATAGATTCCCGTTAAATATCCACAAAATGTGTATAACTACACCGATACCTGGCATTTTCCACCTTCAGCTTCTTAAACTGCCTGTTGCTATCATGGTTTCATAGGTCAAGTAATAGAAACTCCTGCCTCCCTGAGCATCTTCAAGAACTCTTCCTCGTTTATCATCTTTATTCCCAACTGCATGGCCCTTTGGTACTTGCTTCCGGGGTTTTCTCCCACCACAACGAAATCCGTCTTTCTTGAGACGGAGTTGGAGACTTTTCCACCAAGCTTCTCCACCAGTGCCTTTGCCTCGTCTCTTGTCATGCTGCTGAGGGCTCCTGTGAAGACGACGGTTTTCCCTTTAAACGGGCTTTCCTCTGGGGCTTCCTCTATGGACTGGGGCTTTACTCCAGCGGCAAACATCTTCTCCAGCATCTTTAGATTTCTCTCTTCCTTGAAGAAGCTTACAATGCTTTTTGCCGTTTCTCCTCCTATGCCCTTTATGCTTATCAGCTGATCGTATGTTGCCTTGGCAAGCTTATCCCAGCTTTTGAATTTCTCTGCCAAAACGCCTGCCGTGTACTCTCCCACATTGGGAATGCCCAGGGCGTATATGAACCTGGCAAGGGGCGAGTTTTTTGCCCTTTCTATGGCGTCAAGTAGGTTCTGTGCGGACTTTTCTGCAAAGCCCGGAAGTTGCAATAGCTGTTCTTTTTTAAGATAGAATACATCTGCAAGGTCTTTAACGAGTCCCTTTTCCACAAGAAGTCTCGCCGTCTTTTCTCCCAGTCCTTCTATGTCCAGTGCCCTTCTTGAGCCCATGTGCTTTAGAGCCTGCACCAGCTTTGCCGGGCATGATGCGTTTACGCACTTGTAGTAGGCACCTTCCCTCACGACCTCAGCACCACACACGGGGCATTCTTTTGGTGGGGTTATGGGCCTCTCTTTGCCCGTTCTTTCCTCCTTTATGACCTTGACCACATCGGGAATCACATCTCCCGCACGCTGCACCAGCACCTTATCCCCTATCATAACTCCCAGCCTTTCTACCTCGTCAAAGTTGTGTAGGGATGCCCTGCTTACAATGACGCCTCCTACTTCCACCGGTTCAAGTACGGCCACAGGGGTTATGGTGCCCGTTCTTCCCACCTGGTAAACAACATCAATTATGCGTGTGGTTTTCTGCCTGGGCTTGAACTTGGCTGCTATGGCGTATCTGGGTGAGCGTGCTGTGGTTCCCAGCCTTTCCCACAGCTCCATATCGTTGACCTTTATCACAACGCCGTCCAGCTCATACTCAAACTCGTCTCTCTTTTCCTCAAGCTCCTTGTAAAACTCTATTATTTCCTCAATGCCCTTGGTTACCACGGTTGGGTTTGCCGTTTTAAAGCCGAGCTTACCCAGCGCTTTTAACACCTCATCGTGGGTCTTGAAGCTCAATCCCTCCACGGCTCCCACGCCCCATGCCACAAAGTCCAAAGGCCTTGATGCCGTTACCGATGGGTCAAGCTGCCTTAGGGAGCCGCTTGCGGCGTTTCTGGGGTTTGCAAAGGGCTTTTCTCCCTTGGCTATAAGCTCTTTATTCAGCTTTTCAAACTCCTTTTTCGGCATGAGAACTTCGCCTCTCACCTCTATGTATGTGGGAATAGGCACATCTGGATTCTTTATGAGCCTTAAGGGTACCGTCTTTATGGTCTTCACATTGGGGGTTACATCTTCGCCTGTGAATCCATCTCCCCTTGTGGATGCCACCTCCAGCACACCGTATCTGTAAACGATCTCGCACGAGAGCCCATCGTACTTGGGTTCCGCCGCGTATTCTATCTTTTCGTCCATGGGCAGGCCCAGAAACCTCTTTACCCTCGCATCAAAGTCCCTTATCTCATCCTCGTTTCTTGCGTCCTGCAGGGACAGCATGGGAATGGTGTGTCTGACGGGCTTAAATCCCTCCTGCACAGGCGCTCCGACTCTCTGCGTGGGGGAGTCTGGGGTTATGAGCTCAGGAAATTGCTCCTCAAGCTTCTGGAGCTCCCTGAAGAGCTCATCGTACTCCGCATCTGATATAACGGGATCGTTCAGCACGTAGTACCTGTAGTTGTGGTAGTTTATCAGCTCCCTTAGCTCTTCAATTCTCTTTCTCGCCTCCTCCTTCGTCATGTTTTATCCTCCTTGAGCGGATGTGGATTGGGGAGATATCAATTGATATTATAAGAAAGCGTGGAAAGCTGTAAACGGTTATTGAGTTCGTCTGTGCTAAGATGGCCGAAGAGGGAGGATGTGGAGAAGGCCCTTGAGAAGTGGGTCGAGGATGTTAAAGGGCAAAAGGGGGTAGTGGGCATAGGGGGTTTTCAGCTCATTTGCCAGGGGCGATTGGGGTGTGGGAAGCGATCTGGATGTGGTGATTGTTGTTGAGGACTCTCGGGAGCCCTTTTTGAGGCGTGCTTCAAAGTGGGATGTTACAGGGTTTCCTGTTCCTGTGGATCTTCTGGTTTACACGGAAGAGGAGTGGGAAAAGGTGAAAGGAAGGTTAGGTGAGGTAAGGTGGATCTACAGATACAAAAGCAGGTAAGCTCCAAATGCGGCTATCACCATGCCAGTGGCTATTTCTATCTTTCTGTAGTGGGGCTGAATGCTTCCTAAAAGGGACATGGCCTTTGCAAAGGCCGCGCACACGATAACTAGGGGAACCGCTATCCCCATGGAGTAGCAGAAAAGCAGAAACATCCCAGACACCACAGTGCTTTTTAAAGCGGCAAGGGAAAGTATGGGCACAAGCACCGCTCCCACGCAGGGACTCCAGCTTAATCCGAAAGCAATCCCCATGATGAAAACGCCTAAGGCACTTCCTCCTTTTCCTTTGTTTATAGTGAATGTGCGGTTTAGAAAGCTCACCTTGAATGATGTTGCGAGCATCAATCCCCAGAGTATCAGGAACAACCCTACAAGCTTTCTGAAAAAATAATAGTTTCTGTTTAAGAAGTCTCCTAAAGTGGTGGCGGTAGCGCCCAGAAGAACAAAAGAGAGGGTGAAGCCTGCGATGAACAAAGAAAGGGGAAGGACCATTTCTGCTAGAGAGAAGTTTCTCTCTTTAAGCTCGGAAACGGAGTATCCCGTTATTATGGATATGTAGACAGGCACCATGGGAAGGATGCAGGGGGATGCAAAGGATAAGACGCCACCGAGGAATGCGGCAAAGGGTCCAACAGGACTGGTACTCATAGCTTGTGCCCGTATCCCCTTAAGAAGCTTGCCACATCCATAATTTTCTTTCCTTCCGGCTGGATTTCAAGTATGAACAGGCTTCCTTCCCCGCATGCTATTTCAAGAATCCCTTTTTTGATGTCCTTTTTGATGATGCTTCCCGGTGTTCCTTTCCCCTTGCCGGGCTTCGTCCTGTATATCTTAAAGCGCTGTCCGCTTATTGTGCCCGATGCTCCGGGCT
>JALVZS010000047.1:293-3981 GCA_027022065.1 bacterium | reverse complement strand
TCTCATTTCAGGCACTTCCCCACTATGGGCTCAAGGGCCCTTCTTGTTTCATAAGGTATGAGTTCTCTCTGGGTGATTATTGCGGTTTTTAAAGCATCCTTGCAGGGACAGTCCCTTTTCTCTGGAATCTTGGGGATAACCTCTGCTATAAGCCTTTTGGCCTTCTCAACATTCTCTTTAAGGATCCTTATCACGGCATCAGCGGTTACGTCCTCCTCTTCTTCATGCCAGCAGTCGTAATCGGTCACCATGGCCACGGTGGCGTAGCAGATTTCTGCCTCTCTAGCAAGCTTCGCCTCGGTGGCGTTGGTCATGCCTATAACATCCACTCCCCAGCTTTTGTAAAGCAGAGACTCGGCCCTTGTGGAAAACTGAGGTCCTTCAATGCAGATGTAGGTGCCGCCAACATGCACCTCATCCACCACCTTCTTTGCCGCATCCGCCAGGATGGAAGAAAGCACGGGACAAACGGGATCCGCCATGGATACATGTGCCACAAGACCGCTTCCGAAAAATGTGCTTTTTCTGGATTTTGTCATGTCTATGAACTGGTGGGGAATAACAAAGCTGCCGGCCTTTATCTCCTCCTTCATGGAGCCCACAGCGCTTATGGATATGATCCTTTCAACACCGAGGGTTTTTAGGGCGTAAATGTTTGCCCTGTAGTTTACCTCAGAAGGAAGCAACCTGTGTCCTCTACCGTGCCTGGGAAGAAAGGCCACAAGGCGCCCTTTAAGCTCAACCACAGTTATGGAGTCGGAAGGCTGGCCGAAGGGGGTGGACATGTCAACAACATCCACCACCTTGGCCCCCTCCATCTCGTAGAGTCCAGATCCCCCAATGACCGCTATTTTAACCCCCATCCTTTACTCCTTGGAGAATTCTATGGCAGAACCCACGCAGTTTACGGCAAATCTCTCTCCCAGTCTAACGCACATGCGGCACGTGGGGTAGAAGCCCGTGCAGTGGCAGGGAACCACAAGCTCCGGCTCAAACTCTGCAAGGCCGTTTATGGTCTTCTCCACATCATCCTCGGAAAGTATGCTGAGGTGAAAGCCTCCAACAACGCAAAGGACCCTTTCCTGGGTGATATTGGCCATGTGTCTAGTTATGTTCACTATCCCTGGATGGGAACAGCCCGCCATAACCACAAGGCCTTTACCTTCAACGATAACGCCCAAAGCCTGCTCGTCTATGAAGAGATCCTGCACCTCTTTCCCGTCCTTTATCACCTTTGCCGCAGGCCACGGCTTTTCAAACTCCGTGGTCCTCTCTATCTCCCCAGAGGCTAGGAAGAAGTCATTTATAATAGTGGAAAGCCTTTCCTCCACAAAGGTTATGCCCTTCTCCTCATTGGCCTTCTTGTCAAAGTTCCAGGGCCCCCTCTTTCCAGCAGGGGTCACAACCAGCTTGGGATAAAAGGCATCGGGATGCACATACACAGTTAGCGGCTTTGTCCTTTTTTCTGCAAGACCGGCAAATCCTCCGAAGTGGTCAAAGTGACCGTGGGTTAAGAAGGCCGTCTCAATGGAATCGGGATCTATCCCAAGGGCCTCAAGGTTGTTCAAAAGCGGTATGTATGAATGGGAGGAGTCCACAAGGATGTTCGCGTATCTTTCACCCTTCCAAACCTCCACAAATAGAGAAAAACCGTGGCCGGCCATAAGAGGCTTCTTGGTCTGCCCAGGGGTAACCCTTTTTACATATTTAGTGGATGGCAAAAGCACATCGTAATAGTTATCCACAAGTATCGTTATCTTAACCCTATCAACCGCCAAAGGCCTCATTTTATCCCTCCATAGCCTTTATGTGTTTCAAAAACAGATTGCTTGTCTCTTCATCAATGTTGGTGAGCCTCACCTCCTCCAAGGTGGTTTCCCTTTCCTTAAGGAATTTAAGCACCTCATCCAGTATGACCTTCGTGCCTTCTTCCTTAGGATAGCCAAATATACCCGTGCTTATTGCGGGAAGCGCAACGCTTTTGAGGCCGAGCTGGGTGGCAACCTCAAGGGCGCTTCTTACGGCACTTCTCAGCTTGTTCTCCTCATCGCCCTCTCCCCATCTCGGTCCAACCGCGTGAATAACGTATTTCGCCTTCAACTTCCCTGCCGATGTGTAAACGGCCTTTCCCACAGGGCAGTAACCTATCTTATCACTTTCCTCCTGAATAATCCTCCCTCCCTTTCTCACTATGGCTCCCGCAACGCCTCCTCCGTGCTTCAAATGGCTGTTGGCAGCGTTCACTATGGCATCAACTTCCTCCTCGGTTATATCTCCCAGAACCACCTTCACGACTTTTCCGTTTTCAAGCTTTTTCTCACAAAGCACCTGCATGGCCCACCTCCCAAAAGCCTTCCTACTCTATAAGATATGTCACTCTGAAGCTTCTTCTTTTTCTTTTGGGAAACAGCCTGTAGAGAACAAGCCCGGATATGAAGCCTCCTATGTGGGCAAACCAGGCAACTCCTGTGGGCATCTTGGCCGTTAGGGTGGCTAGGCCGTTTAAGTACTGCATGAAGAACCAGAGGCCTATGAATACAATGGCGGGAATTTTTATCACTGTGATGAAGAAGAAAAAGAAAACCAGCGTTTCCACCTTCGCCCATGGAAACTGAATAACATAAGCTCCCAAAACTCCCGATATGGCACCGCTTGCACCTATCATGGGAACGGGAGAGTGGGGCATAACCGCACTGTGTATAAGGGTAGCCAGTATCCCGCAGGAAAGATAAAAGATCAAAAACCTGAAGTGACCCAGCATGTCCTCAACGTTGTTTCCAAATATCCATAGAAAGAGCATGTTACCGGCAAGGTGAAAGAAGCCACCGTGCAGAAACATGCAGGTTATTAAAGTTACGGGAACAGGAGCGGCACTTACGAAATGATAGCCGTAAAGATAATAAGATATAGGGATTTTGCCCCCCGTCATTATCCTTAAGGGAACCGCACCGTAGGCGTAGATGATCTGGTTCAGAACCGGCTTGGGAAGGCTTATCTCCCACAGAAAAACGAGAACATTAACGGCTATTAGGCCTATGGTGACATAAGGCGTGGTTTCGGTCGGGTTCTCATCCCTTATAGGTATCAAAGCTGTCTCCCACTAGGATTTCTATCTCTTCCTTTTGAAATTCTATCAGAGCCTTTAGAAGGCCGCAACCTTCAACAAGTCTGTCCTCCACCCACACAAGATTCACACCGCAACAGGGGCTCTTCTCTTTCAGAAAGAGCCTCTTTATCCCTAAAAGCCTCACAAGATCCAAGGTTCTCTCACATCCCTTTAAGAGGGCATCGGTAACATCCTCTCCTTCCTCATTTAACACACGGGCCTCTCCCAAAAGAACCTTTCTTGCATCTCCACCGTAAAACTGCATGGAGGGACGCGGCGTGGGAAGGCCCGCAAGCTGTTCAGGGCAGAAGGGAACGGGGCTGAAACGCTCCAGAAAGCGCTCCAGCCCCTTCATTCTCTTATGAGCACCGTTGTATCTGCAGGGCACTCCCAGCAGACACATACTCACTCCCACAATTTCCCTCATAGTTATTCCCACTAAAGCCTCTTGTTCTCTGGTGTAAAGCTGTATATACTAGGTTTAAACACAAAAATAAAGGAGAGAAAATTGCTGACAAAAATCCAAAAATGGGGAAACAGTCTTGCTGTCAGAATACCTGCGTCTCTTGCCAAAGAAATGGG
>JALVZS010000047.1:0-283 GCA_027022065.1 bacterium | reverse complement strand
ATATACTGTGGCTTCACTTCTCTCCACAGGCAGGACATGAACAACTTGGAAAAAGACCCGCCATATGTTTGTCTCCCAAGCTTTATAATGAAAAAACGCGGCTAGGGCTATTTTGCCCAATAACCTCTAAACAGAAGGGGTATCCTTTTGAAGTGGCTTTGCCCCCTAACCTTCCCATAAAAGGAGTGATCCTAGCAGACCAATTAGGAATCTAGACTGGTTTGCGAGAAGAGCTGCTTTTATAGGGAAAGTTCCAAACAGTGTAGTAAGCGAAGTGATAGAA
>JALVZS010000046.1:2287-3996 GCA_027022065.1 bacterium | reverse complement strand
AACTCCTCACAGCCCTTGGGAAAACGGAGAGGTAGAGTCCTTTTTCTCCTGCTTGGAAAGGGAGGTTTTCTGGAGATTTGAGGTAGAGGACTTTGAGGAGATGAAGGAACTTGTTGAAAAGTATGTAGTTTTCTACAACACGGAAAGGCTTCATGGAGGGATAGGTTACAAAACGCCGAGGGAAAAGTACATGGAGTACATTGCTTCACAACAGCAGGAGGTATTGGCTAAAGTTGGGTAGTTGTTGTACAACTTTTAGGGGGTCAAACCACATAGGGTGGATACTTTCACTGGAACAGGTGGGGAGTTTGACTGGAATATGCACCATGAAAAACCGAGAACGCTGATGAGAGCATCTATTTCGGGCTTTTCTTCATATGGCCAGCCTTCTAGAGGTTTGCTAGCAAACTCCTCCTTGAAAAGGGGAAGGATTACTTCTGCATAAATCCTGTCTCTATCCTCGCGATTTGCCTGTTTCCACCTTTCTAGTGCTTCTTCTTTATTGAGCATCATGTGTCAATTTGCTGCATTTTGTAGCCTTTTTTCTCTAAATATGCACCCAGAAGGGCTGAGGAAATTATAACAAGTGGTATGGAAACGACAAGTCTTACCAGGGAAAACTTTACTCCCAGAAAAGATGCTTCAAATATGGTCATGGGAACTCTGCATACGGCCGATGCGCTTATGTATGCGAATATGACACTGAGCCTTGCCCCCTTGTTGTATAGGGCATGGGCCACTGGGAATGCTACATATAGCCCTCCTACGGTGGTGCTTGCAAGCAGGATCGCCCATATATAGCCTTTGAAGCCCGACTCTTTTCCCAGATGCTTTTCCACCGTTTCCCTTTTTACCCAAACCTCAAAGAGGCCTATTAGTATAAACGCGAAGGGAAGTACTTTCATCATATCCACAAGGAATGAGAGGAAGTTTTCGCCGAGTCTTTTGCCGGGCTCAAAGTTTAAGGCCACTGAAGCGATAATGAATATTACGTATGCTGCAAGAAGCAGCCTTTTTGTTAGATCTTTCATCTTGCTATCTCTCCAAAGACAAAGCCTGTTGCTATGGCAACGATGATAGCTATTAAAAGACTTATGGCGTTTCTGATTATGGTAACCTTAGAGCCAAAGTAGGCCTTTTCAAGGGGATAGGTGAGTACTCCCACCATCATGAGGGATGTGCTGAAGGCAGAAAGCACCATGTAGGGTACGCCCTTTTTAAGCAGGATCCCGCAAAGGGGAAAGGCTATAAAGCCTGGCATGAGGGTTACGGAACCCAGTATGAGTCCTAGTACCATGCCCAGAAAGCGGTTGTGTTCTCCACCGCCCAGGACGGCTAGAATGACCTTGTTGGGGATGAATGTTAAGGCTATGGATACCAGAATCAGCATGGTAATAAAGGGAGGCATGATCTTGAAAAACCTTTTGCAGGCTATTTTCAGCGCCTGCCAGGTTTTCTTTCTGTCTGCTATCAGCGATAGCAAAAGTGTAACCAGGGTGAATGCGTAGAGGTACTTCATATTTCCCTCCGAGGAGGCAATATCACCTTTTCTTTTGTTTGGCAACTTGTTATTCTCCCAAGGTGAGAAAACATCTTTGGGGAAGGGCAATGGTCAGGAGCCTGTTTTTTGAAAAGTTGATATACAAGGATTTCAATGAGGGAGATTGCTCTTTTAGGCTACCCATTCTTTACTTAAGGGAGGATTCCTT
>JALVZS010000046.1:0-2277 GCA_027022065.1 bacterium | reverse complement strand
AGGAGAAGGTGAAAGCTCTTCTTCCTGCAGAAACATTACATCCGGTTGTGGTGTCAAGAGGAAGGGCTGTTGTAGGGATTGCGGCCTTTAACTACATTGAAACCACCATAGGTCCCTATGGGGAGCTGGGTATAGCGGTTCCCGTGGTCCATGGGAAGAGGCCTGTGCCTGTGTGGCCGCTTTTGAGGGAGGCTTCTTTTTCGGGCTTTGGGATGTTTGTGCTTCATCTTCCTGTGACTACAAGGATAGCGAGGGATGCTGGAAAGCTCGTTTGGGGGTATCCAAAGTTTGTGGCGGATATGAGCTTTACGGTGCTTCCAGAATACCTGGAGTGCGAGCTTGGTGAGGGGGAGAAGCATATATTGACCATGAGAGTTGCAAGAAAGGGGCTTGTAAAAAAGGATAATAGGCCTCTGGTTACATACTCTGTTAAAGATGGTGAGCTAATAAAGACTGTGATAGAGCAACGGGCCATATATATGTTTGAGCTGTTTCCGGATGGTGCGTTTTTAAAGCTTGGTGATCATCCTGTTGCTGAGGAGCTTAGGAGGCTTGAGCTTAGTAAGAAGCCCTTTGCCTCTAGGGTTTATCTTTACAGGCCGGCGATTTTGCCTGAGGGCGAGGTGGTGGAAAAGACAGTTGGCGAGTATAAGGGCTATGCCGGAGAGGACAGGGAAGGAAGGCTTGAGGTCAAGTACACGAGGTTGTGATGGATAGGGAAACTCTGGAGGCCTATAGAAGAACTGCGAGGGACTTTGCCAGGAAGGAGCTTGAGGGAAGATCGCTTAGGGATGCCCTTAGTAAAGCGGAGGTTTTAGGCCTTTTTGATTCTGAATTTGGCGTTTGGGGTAGTGCTTATAATGGAGATGCTGCCGTTTCATGTGCTGTTCTTGAGGAGCTTGCCAAGGTAGATCCCTCTTTTGCCCTTGCCGTTCACGCAATCTGCTTGTGTCGGGCTACGGGAGTGGATGCCTTTTGCTCTTTTGATAAGGTGGTCATCTATGCCGATACTGTGCCTGCTAGAGTGGTGGAGCTTTCTGAAGGTAAGTTGCTGGAAAATTGCAGGGCTGCCGAGCTTTCTCCAAGAACAGGGCTTAGGGGTTGTGGCTTGGCTAGGCTGGAAGGTTATGAGGAAGGGAAGGGGTTTGCTTCTGATAGGGCAGGGGAGCTTTTGAGGTATTACATACTGGGAATATGCAGTGTTGCTCTGGGTAATGCTGAAGGTGCTTTTGCAATAGCCCGTGAGTATGCCTCTCAGAGGTATCAAGGATGCACCCTCATAAAGGACCATGATGCAGTGAGGTTACTTTTAGGAGAGGCCCTTTCAAAGATGCTTTTGGTGAGAAGCTCTTTGGAGAGGGTTTCTTCAAGTGATGCGCCTTTTGAGGCCCTTCTCTCCCTTTGGTTAATGGCAAGAGGTATGTGCCTTGATGCGGTTTCAAACTGTATGCAGGTCTTGGGAGGCTACGGGTACATGGAGGATTTTGGAGTGGAGAGGAGGTTGAGGGATGCTATGACCATAAGAGGGCTTCCTCCTTCAGGTAAAAGAGCAGTTTTGAGGCTTATTGCTTATTTGGAGGATAAACTGTGGTAGTGGCGCTCACTCCTAAGGGGGCCAGGGAAAGTCTGGGACTTCTGGGGAGGCTTTTATACGATGCCCGTTCGTTGGAGCTTTGGGAGAGGGATACTGCCACACTTCCCTTTATCTTTAGAAGAATGAGAAGGAGGTACAGGGACTTTGCAAAGAGGGTGATTGCTCCTCTTGCTCTTGAGGCGGATGCTGATCCCTCAAGCATTGATATAAAGGAAGTTTTTCTCAAGGCTGCAAAGGAGGGATTTGAAACTGAGCTTATGCCCTGGCCCATAGGCACCGCTAATCCCATAGCTACCTTTAGATCCTTTCTTATGGCTCCCATACTAAAGGCGGAGGAGTTCTGTGCAGCCTGTGCGGGTATAGGACTTGCCCTTCTCGCCCACGATCTTGGAATGGCGCCGCTGTTTATCTCTGGAGATCTGAAGGCTATTTTCAAGTGGATGAGAAAGATATACGGGGAGATACGAAACGGAGAGCCTTCCATTGCTGCTTTTGCCATAACGGAGCCTAATGCAGGTTCAGATGCCGAGGAGACCTTGGGGGCTGCTAAGGCGAGGTTTGTATGCAGGGCTAAGAGGGTTTCTGGTGGCTGGGTGCTTAATGGCAGGAAGGTTTTTATTTCCAACGGAAGAGTGACAAAGTGGGTAACTCTTTTTACCGCAACGGATGAGAGGGGGATGGAG
>JALVZS010000045.1:2972-12765 GCA_027022065.1 bacterium | reverse complement strand
TTGAGGCCATGGAATTCCTCCTTAGCAAGATGAGAAACACCAAAAGCAATAGAGAGTTCCTTGAATCCATGAGCAGCTAATGGAAATCACCGTTAAGATCCTACCATCCGGAGCATCCTTCAGGACAAGAAGAGGACAGAGCCTTTTGAAAGTTATAAAGAAAGAGCATCTCGCAATACCTCTTCCGTGCGGGGGAAAGGGCATATGCGGTGGCTGCCGCATAAGATTTAAAAGAGGAGCCCCTCCTGCCCAAGAAATTGAAAGAAAACTCCTGTCTAAGAAGGAGATAGAGGAAGGAATAAGGCTTGCGTGCCAGTGCACTCTAGAGGAAGATTGTGAGATTGTGGCCTTTTTGCCAAAGGCCTCTGAATGCACCCCAACAGCTTATCCCAAGCTAATGGAATGCAAGGGAAACGGCATAGATGTAGGCACCTCAACTATTTTCATAGATGTTCAAGGAAAGTGTTTGAACTTTTGGAATCCACAGGTTGTCTGGGGAGTGGATATCATAAGCAGGCTGCAGCACGCCCTGGATCCAGAAACAAGAAGGGCGATGAAAGAGATACTAACAGAAGCCATTGAAAAGGTTTTAGAAGAAGCAGGAGCTGATGAATCCGCATTTGGAGTAGCGGGAAACCCCGTGATGCTGGGGATTTTGGCAGATGAAGAGCTAGATGGGCTGAGCAGGTACCCCTTTGTTAAGAAACATTCTGAGGAAAGGAGCATTAACATAAAAAATGCAAAGCTTATACTGCTTCCAGAAATTAAGGGCTTTCTGGGAGCAGATGCTCTGTGTCTGTTAACCGCTGCACATCTTGTATCAGAAGAACTGCCCGTTATCGCAATGGACATAGGCACCAATACAGAGATGTTCCTGATAGCGGAAGGAAGGATTTTAGGCACAAGCCTTCCCGCAGGGCCAGCCTTTGAGGGATTTGGGATAAGGGAAGGCACCTTTGCCCAGGAAGGAGCCATATATGAGGTAGATGAGGAGCTAAACTACAAAACCATCGGAGGAAAGCCTGAGATAGGTATATGTGGCTCTGGCCTGATCTCTGCTGTGTATGCTCTGAAGCAGAGGGGATTTATAACAGAGGACGGGCAACTCCTCTTCCCCGACGGATTTTCCCTGGGAAGGGTTAAGATATACCAGGAGGACATCAGAGCGCTTCAGTTGGCAAAGGCAGCGGTTTACGCAGGCTGTAAGATGCTTTTAAGGAAAGCACAACTGAAAGGAGAAGAGATAAAAAGGATTTATCTTGCAGGAAACTTCGGAGGTGCACTCAAAAAGGCCTGGCTGAGGGATCTAAAATTTATACCAGAGGACATAAAAGCACCTATTGAGTATATGGGAAATGTGTCCCTTTGGGGAGCAAAGTGCTATGTATCCTCCAAAAATGTGAAGGAAACCATGCTGAGCTTGAAAAAGAAGGCCGAAGTTTTACAATTAGCAGAAGAAGATGGGTTTCAAGAAGCCTACCTTGAAGGGATGAAGCTATGACTACTCAGGAAAAGACCAAAGTAGGTATCAGCATTGAAAGAATTGAAGATATAGAGCCTCTCATCCCCACCTTGGAAAAGCTCTACCTTAAATCATACAAAAGCCTTGAGGAATACGCGTATAACGAACCGAGCTCCGTTAGAAGATACCTTAGATGGCTCTTTAGGCACGATCCTAATGGCTTCTTTATAGCAAGGGATGAAACGGGAAATATAGTGGGCTTTATAGCAGTGGATGCCGGTTGGATAAGCAGAGGCAGAAAGGTGGGAGAGATACACGAGCTTGTGGTAGATCCGGAGGCAAGGGGAAAGGGAATAGCTAAGATGTTAATAAATAAGGCTTTGGACTACTTCAGAAGCAAAGGGCTGAAGATAAGCGGGCTTTGGGTTGGAGAGCACAACTACCACGCCCAAAAGCTTTACGAAAAGCTTGGATATGGGGAAATCTATAGAAAGGGAATCTGGGTGCGCATGGAAAGACCCCTCTGATTGACATGCCTTTTCTCTTGCTCTAATTTAAGGAGCCACCAACCTCAAAGGAGGTTAGGATGAAAAGGACCTACCAGCCCAGCAGGCTCAAAATGAAGAGGAGACACGGCTTTAGAGCGAGGATGAGAACGAGGTCTGGGAGGAAGATACTTAAGAGGAGAAGGGCCAAAGGCAGACACAGACTCACAGTTTAATGGACTTTTCCTTTCCCAAAGAGTACAGGATCAGAAAGAGTAAAGAGTACCGCAGGGTATACGAAGAGGGGAAGAAGATTCACAGCAGATACTTTATTATACACGTTTTGCCTAACGGGTTGGGACATCCCAGACTAGGTATAACGGTCACCAAAAAGGTGGGTAAAGCGGTAAAGAGGAACAGATGGAAAAGGCTTATTAGAGAAGCCTTTAGACTAAACAAGCACAGGTTCCCAGCCTGGGACATTGTGGTTACGGTGAAAAGGGGATTTGAACCTCCTGGGTTCAAGGAGGTAGAAAGGGACCTTGTTGAAGCTATCTCTAAAGCTGCTAAACAGATTGCTCTGTAATATCCTGATAGCCCTTATAAGGGCTTATAGATTGTTCATATCTCCTCTTCTGCCCTCAAGCTGCAGGTTCTACCCCTCCTGTTCCGCCTACGCCGAGGAGGCCATAAGGAAACACGGTCCTTTTAAGGGGGCATGGCTGTCTCTAAAAAGGATCCTCAGGTGCCATCCCTTCAACCCGGGCGGTTTTGATCCAGTACCTTAGCGGAGGAGACAATGGAGGAGCAGAAAAGCGGTCTGCTTATCTTTGCCCTTTCCCTGGCCCTAGCACTTATGCTCTACTTCTACTTTGGAAGCCAGCTAAACAGGCAAAGTGTCAGGCAACCCACAGAAAACAAAACCCAGGTCAGCAAAAAGAAAAGTGACATCTTTAAATTTTCAGGCAAAGACATAAGGATAGAAACCAAAAAGTTTATAGCGGTTGTGAACACGCAAGGAGGGGTGCTGAGAAGCTTGAAACTGAAGGAGTACAAAGGGGACGATGGAAAGCCTATGGAACTTATACCCAAGGAGGGATTTTTCTGGAATGTGGCGTCCACAGAGTCCCTTTCAGAAAGGCTAAATAACGCCATTTACAGTTACAAGATAAAAGATGGGAAAAACAAAACCACCTTGATACTCTACACAAAGCTCGGCAACTCCACCCTTGAGAAAAGCTACAGCTTCTATAAAAACAGATACAAGATAGAGCTTAGCTTCAACGCACCTGGCATAGGAATCTTCTTCGGCCCAAAAGTGGCTCCCAAGGACAGAAAGGCCAGATACTCCTTTATTGGGCCCTTAGTGTTTGACGGAAAGAAGGTGAAGGAGGTTAAGCTAAAGAAACAACCTGAAGAAAGCTTCAAGTCTCCGGTGTGGGTTGCCCTTCAGTCCCTCTATTTCACTGTAACGCTGATTCCAGAAAAGCCCGTAGATGCTATTATTAAGAAGATAAAAAAGGGTAGCTACTACATCACCCTAAAGCCTGAAAAGGGTAACCTCTTCATCAGTTGGGGATTTGCAGGACCCAAAAAGTACGAGCTTTTAAAGAGCTACGGCATGAATCTTGAGCAAAACATAAGATTCGGCATATTCGGGATAATCTCAAAACCCCTTCTTTACCTAATGAACTGGCTTTACAAAATCATTCCCAACTACGGAGTGGCAATAATCATAATCACCTTTATTATAAAGCTCATATTCCACCCCTTAAGCGTTAAAGCCTACAAGTCCATGAACAAGATGAAAGAGCTTCAACCGCTTATAAACCAGATAAGGGAAGCGTATAAGGACGACCCCAGCAAGATGAATCAAGAGCTCATGGAGCTTTACAGGAAGCACAAGATAAATCCCTTTGGCGGATGTCTTCCACTGCTCCTTCAGATACCCGTATTCTTCGCCCTCTACAAGCTGCTCATGGTCTCCATTGAACTGAGGCATGCCCCCTTTATCCTGTGGATAACTGACCTTTCCGCCAAAGATCCCTATTATGTTACCCCCATACTTATGGGACTCACCATGCTGGTGCAGCAGCTTTTAACCCCTGGCCAGGATCTCTCCCAGAACAAATTTATGCTGGCTCTACCTGTGATATTCACCATAATATTCCTCAACTTCCCTTCAGGGCTATGCTTGTACTTTTTGGTGAGCAACATTCTTAGCATAGGGGAACAGTTGCTTATAAAATACGTTTACTCGTAATGCTGAAGTTCTCTGACACCATAGTGGCAATAGCCACCCCTTTGGGAGAAAGTGCTCTTGCAGTGGTGCGCCTTTCAGGACCCCAAACGGAAGAAATAGTCAGAAAGGTATTCCGCCTGGGAAAGGCCCTAAAGAAGGACTACCAGCTGAAGGAAAGGTATGTTCACTACGGCTTTATAGTGGATCCAGAAACAGAAGAGATACAGGACGAGGTTACCCTTATATTCTATAGGGAGCCCAGAAGCTACACCACGGAGGACATGGCTGAAATCCTCTGCCATGGCGGGAGGATAAGTCCGAGAAAGGTGTTGAGTGCTTGCCTAAAGGCAGGGGCAAGGCTGGCAGAGCCAGGAGAGTTCACCAAAAGGGCCTTTTTAGGAGGAAGGGTTGATCTAACAGAAGCAGAAGCAGTCCTTGAGGTTATACACGCAAGGGCAGAAAAGGCCCACAAAGCTGCCCTTAACCAGCTAAGCGGTGGATTGAGAAAACGCATAGAGAAAATTGCCGAAAGACTAAAAGAGGCCATGATGCTGGTTGAAGCATCCATTGACTTTCCAGAGGAGGAAATAGAGTTCCTTGAGCCTGAGGAGCTTAAAAACAAGCTTTCATCCTGCATAGAAGACATAAAAAAGCTTGAAAGACACTTCGGCCTCAGCCGCCAGATAAAAGAGGGCTTTCCCATAGCCATCGTGGGAAGGCCCAACGTGGGAAAATCAAGCCTGCTAAACGCCCTTCTCAAAGAGGAAAGGGCCATAGTTACAGATATACCCGGCACCACCAGGGACACCATTGAAGGCGAGATCAGCATACAGGGGATACCTATAAGAGTTATTGACACAGCGGGGATAAGAAAGACCGAGGATCCTGTGGAAAGGATAGGGGTAGAAAGAAGTATAGAAAAGCTTAAAGAAGCCGCCGTTGTGCTGGTGGTGCTGGATGCATCGGAAGGCCTGCAGGAGGAGGATCTATTCATAGCGGATCTTGCCAAGGACAAAAGGCACATAGTGGTGCTTAATAAAACCGATCTGCCACAGAAGCTCAGAAAAGAGGATGTGGAAAAGCTCGGGCTAAAAGGCCCTGTTGTTAAGACCTCCGCCAAAAAACACACAGGGATAGAAAAGCTACAAAGGGAAATACTGGAGCAGGCAGGAATGGCAGGGGAAATGCCCGATGAGTTTATAGTTAACGAAAGGCACGCAGATGCTTTAAGGAAGGCTAGAGAAGCCCTTGAAAGATGTAAAGCAACCATTGAGACTGGTTTGTCCAACGAGTTCATCGCCATAGACCTAAAAGAGGCCCTTGATAGGTTGGGAGAGATAACAGGGGAAACCACAACGGATGACATCCTTAACATGATATTTGAGAGGTTCTGCATAGGAAAATGAGAAAAATAAAGGAGATTCCCAAAGAGGACAGACCCAGGGAAAAGCTTCTCAAAAGAGGCCCCTCCGCCCTTAGCAATGTGGAGCTTATGGCCCTCATACTCAACAAGGGTTCAAAGAAAAAGGATGTGCTGGCCCTCTCCAAAGAGGTTCTGGAAGTCATAGAGAAGGACCCCGAAAACATAAAGATTGAAGAACTCACAAAGATAGAGGGCATAGGCAAAGTAAAGGCAATCCAAATAGTAGCCTGCCTCACCCTGGCAAAAAGACTACTTATAAAAGAAGGCACCCCCATAACCAAGACATCGCAGCTGTTCCACATGAACATGGACCTTGCCCACGAAAGGCAGGAATGTGTGGCCCTCATCACCGTAGACGGAGCGGGGAAGTTTATAAAAAGGCGCATACTCTCCAGGGGAACGGCAAACAGGGCCTTAATACACCCTAGAGAGGTTTTCTACCATGCAATAGGGGATGGGGCCGCTGCCATCTTCATAGTCCACAACCACCCATCAGGGGACCTCACCCCAAGCCAGGAGGACATAGACTTCACAAAAAGGCTGCTTGAAGCCTCCAAAATCATGGGAATCCCCCTTCTGGATCACGTGATAATAAGCAAAAAGGGCTTCTTTAGCTTTAAAGAAAAGGGCCTTATGGATGCCGGTTCTCATAGCGAGAACGGATAAGGTAGGGGATCTTGTCCTTGCCACCCCCGCAGCAGAGCTTATCAAAAAAGCCATGCCCTATGAGCGTGTGATATTTCTGTGCAGCAGCTACGCCCAAGAGGTGCTAGAGGACAACCCATACATAGATGAGGTAATAGCAATTGACAGAAACGCCTCACCGTTTGAGATAGCAAAAAGGCTCAAGCCTTTGAACATCAGCATTGCAATAGTTCTGTTTCCCACCTTAAATGTCTCTCTAGGTGTGTTTCTTGCAGGTATCCCCGTAAGATGCTCCACGGGATTCAGATGGTATCAGTTTTTGTTTAACAAGCTCACATACCTAAGGCGCTCCAAGTGTATGTTGAAGGAGTGGGAGTACAATGTTCTGCTTGTGCAAATAGGCATACCCACCCTTAGAAGCTTAACAGCCCATCCCAAGGTATTTCCCTCTGAGAGGGATGTAGAAAGGGCAGAAAGGCTTTTGGCGGGAAAGAAAAGACCCATCATTCTGATTTACCCAGGAGGCGGAAAGGAACTTAGGTGGCCCAAAGAGCACTTTAAAAGGCTTTGCATCCTACTTGAGGCAAAGGGAGCAACGCCTGTTGTGACCGTTGGAAAGAACGAAGAACACATGATTTCTGAGTTCAAAAGATGGGCAATAGACAGGGTGCTCTCTTTAGGAGAGCTTGCAGCGCTTATGAAGCTGTGTGATGTGGTTGTCAGCAACAATACAGGTCCCATGCATATAGCAGCAGCCCTGAAAAGACCTTTAATTCAGATATTTGACCCAAGGTGGGCAGTGAATCCCAAAAGATGGGGACACAACTACACAGGTGCCAGTGTGCTTAGGCCTCCCCTTCCCTTCTGCAACGGAAAGTGCAAAAATTGCAAGTATCGTCCCTGCATGGAGATGATAACTGTTGAAAATGTATACAAGGAGATAGAGAGATGTCTGGGAAGAAGGCTTTAAAGATAGCCGTTGCAGCTTTTGTTACCGCAGTTATTCTCATATCGCTTCCCATCGTATTCATAAACCCCATACTCAACAGCAACGCCTTTAAGAGCCTGCTGAACCACAGGATACTGAAGGACAAAGCACAGGTGAATTACGCACATGTGCACGTATCTCTTCTTTCCCAAAACCTGGCGGTTAAGGGCTTAGTTCTTAGGTCAAAACAGGCAAACGCCAACATAAATTACATAGAGCTTGACCATTTCTTAAGCAAAAAGCCCCTTTTGAAGCTTGAAGGGGGAAGTGTGGTTATACTGGAAGGAAAAAAGAAAAAATCCAAAAAGGGCAAAGGGGTTAAATTGCCCTTCATGCCCCAGCTTGATATCAAAAGCCTCAGCATTTCCATAAAAGGCACAAGAATCCTCATAAGAAGCCTTGAAGCCCCAAGCCTGAAAAAGGGGACCTTTGACATAGGGATAGCCCAAACGGCAAGGCTAACAGGTACAGCCTTCTGGAAGGAAGGGAAAATCGTTCTGGTAATAAGCAGGCTATTCGCGGACACGGAAAAGCTCAGGGCAACTTTGGCAAAGCTGGGAATCCATCCCAAACTTCCGCTGTTCGCCTCAAAGAACATTATATCCGCAAAAGACCTGGAGATAGAGATATCACCAAAAGGCCCTACGGTCACCCTTGGCATCTATAAGGAGCTGACCATAAAAGAAGGAGGCTCCATCGTCCGCATAAACGGGCCAAATCCAGACATAAAGGCAAAGGTTAGGCTCAACTTTGTAGGAGAAAAAAGCCTTTTAGCTCTGGATGTTAAGGAGGCAAGCGGTAGCTTCAGCAAGATAAGGGAAGTAATTGAGAAGTTTACAAGACCAAAGGTGCTTTACAAATACGTATATCCCACCGTTGAAAAAGCGCGGCTGGAGAGGGCGAGTCTTCACATAGATATATATTTAAAAAAGCACAAAACAAAAAACATAGCTTTTACAGCCGAGATTAGAGACGTTTATATCCATATCCCAAAAACCAGGCTTTCGGCACAACTGGAAAGTGCAAAGGTTTTACTGCAAAAAGATACCCTAAAGATACAAAACGCTAGGGGAACCGTAGAAAACACAGTAAATATAGACGGAACGACAGTTACCGTTTATCTAAAGCACCCTACAACCATTCTGGTAAGCTCAAAACTTCAAGCAGTGGCACCTGGTATATACCCCGCCCTATACAAGCTTCCACTACCTAAAGATGTTAGAAATGCCCTTGAAGACCACAAGCTGATCAAAGGAAAGATTGAAGCCAATATTGCCCTGAGTATCCAAAAAGGAATAAACATTAAACTTCAAGCAAATGTAAGGAACGCAACGATTAGAGACAAGCTCTTCGCAAGGCCTATAAATGTGGAAGACTTAATAGTAAACGTCAACAACGGGAAAATTAATATAACCCTACTAAACACCAGCCAAAGAGGACTTAAAGCAAACCGAGTAGATCTGGATATAGGTAGGATCGTCAAAATAGATGCCCATGGCATAAGCTCAGAACTTTCCCTACTTGATCCAAGCCTTTACTCAATGCTCAAAAGAGCAGGTATAGCAAAAGCAAGGGGCCATATTTGGTGCACCTCATTGAACCTCTCTCTAAAAAACGGGAAAATTTCCAACCTTAAAGCGGGACTTAGCATATCCAACGGCGCATTTTTACTGCAGAAAGGGCCCTGGAGGCTGAGCAAGGTAAATGCATCTTTAAAGGTGAATATGCCAAGCGTCTACATCAGCAGAGCAACGGGTCTTATCAACAACACTCCCTTTGCCGTGCAAAACCTCAGAGCAAATATTAACAGCTCCAGTGTGAGCGGCAGGGTTCAATTCCCAAGCGCCAAGGCACTTCTAAATTTATACGAGAAACTTTACAAAAAAGGCCTTCCTGTTGAGCTAGTTGAAGATGGCCCAGTTTATGCAGATGTGAAAATAGAGCCTAAAAAGATCCTAGTAAGCGCCACCATCAAGCTGAAAAGGGCAGAGATAATTGCAAAAAGAATCCTTATAAATAACGGGAAAGCGGTGGGGACGCTCAGCATCAACATCCCACCCGACTCTGTAAGCGCAGTGTTTGAAACGGCAAGCGAAACTGCAAACCTCTCAATAAGCGGAAAGCTGTGCTTTGAAAGGCTATGGAAAATACTGAGGCTAAAGGAGAAGATAGAAAACCTGCCCAGAAAGGGCTGTGTAAAGGCAAGCTCTCTTAAAGTGGTGCTGAAGCTGGATGAGGGATTGCCTGAAACGGTTGTAGGAGACTTCTTTGTTGATGGCATAAGGGTGGGAACGACATCCATATGGGGCAGAATAGCCGGAAAGGGAACCAGCGCTTCTCTTTTCATATCCAAGATAGAAGCTCCAGGAGGAACTTCCCGCATTGAAGGCTCCTTTGTGCTTCCCAGAAGAGGAAAGCCCTTGGAGTTCAACATTAAGGCCCAAGGATCATATTTGAACCTCAACGATCTTATACCAAAAACCCATAGCAAGAAAAAAAGCAAAAAGGACACAAAAAACCACAAAACCACCAAGAGAAGAGTAAAAGG
>JALVZS010000045.1:0-2962 GCA_027022065.1 bacterium | reverse complement strand
GGTGGCCTATGACAACTGGACCTTTGACAACGTAACGGGAAGGGTGGATGTGGACACCAGCAAAGAGATGGTAAGGGCAAGGGTAGGAAATGCCGTGCTCTGCGGGTTTAAAGCCAATGCACTTTATATGAAAAGAGGAGAATACACATACCTCAACATAGCATCAACGGGAAACAACACATTTGAGAATGTATTTTCCTGTGTTCTGAACAAAAAAGAGAAGATAGCAAGCGGTGTGTTTTCCTATAAAGCGCACCTTGAAGCAAAGGGTAAGGGGGATGATCTTCTCAAGCACCTCTACGGAGGCATCATCATATCTTCAGAAAAGGGGCGCATATACAAAATGGCCATTCTATTTAAGATTCTACAGTTCATAAGCATCTCAAATATAGCGACACTAAACATACATCAGTTCTTCCAGAGGGGCGTAAACTACAAGCGTTTCTACGGCAAGGCCAGCATAGTCAAAGGGAAGCTTCACATAATCAACAGCTATATAGAGTGCGATGGTGTGAAGATCGTGGCCACAGGCGATATAAAGCTTTACAATAGTAAGGTTAAGCTCTTGGTGCTTGCCGCCCCCTTTGCCACAGCAGGCAAGATCATATCTAAAATTCCCATCATCGGATACATACTCACAGGAAAATCAAAAACCCTCATATCCATACCTATGAAGATCACAGGAACTTTAGAAAAGCCCAATATAATTCCCATGTCTCCCACAGCCATAGGAAGTGGCGTGTTTGGAGTGCTTAAAAGGACCTTAACCGCTCCCGTTAGAATCCTTGAGAACGGGATGAAGGCACCTGCTCAAAAATAGCCCCGTATATGATTCCTTACAGGAGGCCACCTCCTCGGGCGTTCCCTGGGCCACTATCCTTCCACCTTCATCCCCTCCCTCAGGCCCCAGATCTATTATGAAGTCTGCATTCTTTATCACATCCAGGTTGTGCTCTATTACTATTACCGTGTTGCCCTTATCCACCAGTCTGTGAAGCACATCCACAAGCTTCTTCACATCGTCCATGTGGAGCCCCACCGTGGGCTCATCCAGTATGTAAACGGTGTCCCCCGTGGCCTTCCTGGAAAGCTCCTTTGCCAGCTTCACCCTTTGGGCCTCCCCTCCTGATAAAGTGGTGGCAGGCTGCCCCAGTCTGATGTATCCCAGTCCCACATCCATGAGGAGCTGTAGCTTATTTCTCACCTGAGGCACATTCTCAAAGAAGCGGTAGGCCTCCTCCACCGTCATATCCAGGATATCCGCTATATTCTTGCCTTTGTAGAGGATCTCTAGGGTTTCCCTATTGTACCTTTTGCCACCGCACGCATCGCACTTCACATACACATCGGGCAGAAACATCATCTCCACCTTCACATAGCCCTCGCCCTTGCAGGCCTCGCACCTCCCCCCCTTTACATTAAAGGAAAACCTGCCCGGCTTGTACCCCCTTGCCCTTGCCTCAGGAACCGATGCAAACAGCTCCCTTACGGGAGTAAAGGCCCCGACATAGGTTGCGGGATTTGAACGAGGTGTTCTGCCTATGGGGGACTGATCCACGCATATCACTTTGTTAACTTCACCCTCTATCTCCACGCCATCATAGGCACCTTCGGGCAGCTTCGTCTTGTAAACCCTGTTGTAGAGGGCAGGGTATATCACCTCCATGAGGAGGGAGCTTTTGCCAGAGCCAGAAACCCCTGTAATACACACAAAACAGCCCAAGGGGATCTCCACATCTATCCCCTTCAGGTTTCTGTGTCTCACATTAAGGAACCTTATGTAGCCCTTGGGCTTTCTTCTCCTTTCAGGAACGGGCACCTCCAGCTCCCCAGAAAGGTACCTGCCGGTTAGAGAGCGAGGCTCCTCCAGGATCCCCGAAACGGAACCTGAGTAAACAACTTCCCCTCCCCTTTCTCCTGCTCCTGGGCCCAGATCTACTATGTGGTCTGCCGCTTCAATAACATCCCTGTCGTGCTCCACAACAATAACGGTGTTTCCCAGCTCTTTAAGCCTTTTCAAATTCTCTATAAGCCTGTGGGTATCTCTAGGATGAAGCCCTATGGTGGGCTCATCCAGCACATAGGTAACCCCAGAAAGGGTTGAGCCTATCTGGGTGGCAAGCCTTATCCTCTGGGCCTCTCCTCCAGAAAGGGTGGAGGCCTCCCTGTCTAAAGTGATGTAGCCCAGCCCCACATCTTCTAGAAAGGAGAGCCTCGCCCTTATCTCCCTCAATACCCTTTCCGCTATTACAGCCTTGCTTCCCTGAAACTCCAGGTTACTAAAGAACTCCAAAGCTCTAGAAACCGTCATTCTCACCACATCGTATATGCTCTTTCCTCCCACCAGAACACATAGAGCCTCCTTTTTTAGGCGGCTTCCCCTGCACTCAGGGCACGGCCTTTTCACCACAAACTGCCTAACCCACTCATCCCCTTCTTCCAGCTTCTCCTTAAGGTAGTAGTAGAGCCCCTTGTAGTATATGGCGGTTCTCTTTACCCTTCCCCTCCAGCGGTAAACAAGGGGGATTTGGTGGGAGCAACCGTAAAGCACAATGTGCTTTGCCTCATCGTCAAGGTCTTTAAAGGGAACATCGGCAGGTATCTCGCAGAAATCGCAAAGGGCCAAAACAACCTGCTCCCAGTAGTCGGAGCCCCTCCATGGGATTATCGCGCCCTCCTTCAGGCTTAACTGCTCCGCCACAGCAAGCTCAGGAGAAACCTCTTCAACAGACCCTATGCCCTTGCAGTAAGGGCAGGCCCCATAGGGAGAGTTGAAGGAAAAAAACCTCGGGGAAAGCTCTCCTATGGTGAAGCCACAGTAGGGACAGGAAAACTTCTCGCTGTATACCCTTTCCCCTTCAGGAGTCCAGAGCACCACCAGCCCATCTGAAAGCTTCAGGGCCAGCTCCACGGAGTCAGTTATCCTAACCCTCTCTTTGGGAAATACCTTTATCCTGTCAAC
>JALVZS010000044.1 GCA_027022065.1 bacterium | reverse complement strand
CATCAAGGTCTGCCTTAACGGAGGCTGCTGCTTCGTTTTCACGCTTTATGGCCTCATAAACCTCCTTTCTGAATACGGGAAGCTCCCTAGGGGCAGATATACCTATCTTCACGCTTTTCCCGCTAATCCCTAGAATCTTTATCTCTATGTTGTCCCCTATTATTATGCTCTCTTCAACCTTTCGTGTGAGAACAAGCATCTTCTTCCCTGAAGATCTTGTATTTTATGGGGTAGCTCTCATCGGCTATAACAACCTGCTTAGCCAGCCGCTTTTTCTTGTTTATAACAATAGGTCCTCTTAGGTTCATGGTCATCTCTCTGGGATCCTCTGGTATGACCACTAGGGCGTAAACCTCTGCATCGCTCAGATCTTCCAATTGGAGCCTTTCTGCATCCTCCTTTTCAAGGGGAACCACATAGTCAGGCTTCACTATTTTTGGGTTTATTATTACAAAAGCCAAAGAACCGTCATCCACGCACTGCAGCCACTTAAAGGGGCTTCCCTTTTTGTGCTCTATTATCACAAACCGTTTTGCGTATGGAAAGCCCAATATAGGATCAACCATTTCTATTATTTGATCCTCTGCCACCTCAATGGTCCCAAATCTTTCTGTTTTCACCTTCATCTTTTACCTCATGAAGTCCAGTAGTGTTGGAGTAAACAGCCTCAGGGAGGCCATTAGGGTTGCCCTCAGTGCCGTTTGGGCCTTTTGCAGTTCGGTTATGGCCTCTGTGAAATCGGCATCCTCTAGAGGCGCCTTGGCGTCCTTATCGTGCTGGATGTAAAGCTGATACCTGTTCTTAATCATCTTCAGAGATTCTATCCTGGCTCCCACATCCGTTCTTTTTCTGAGCACCTGGTTGTAAGCCTCATCTAGAGCCCCTATTTTTTCCCTTATACCTCCTCCCACCTTCATCTGGAAGTAGTCTCCAGACTTTACAAAGCCGCTGCTGAACTGCATGTAAACTCCGTCTCTTATGTAGTAGTCCTGGTAGGGATCCTTTACCACCAGTGTTTTGACAACTCTTCCCTTGGAGTCCTCCACAGTTACCAGAAGGTTATGCTTTTTATTCTCATCCACCTTGTAAACCTGGTTGGCTCCTACCTTTATCTTGAGGCTTCCGTTGAAGGTTATGTACTTTATCTTGAAATCCTTTCCTAGGGTTTGCACTCTTGGATCTGTGTCGGGAAGATCAAGCTTTGCCCATTTGTCCTCTGGGCTTTCAACCATGAGGGTAACCTTGCCGTTTACATCAATGGTTCCTGAGGCGCTATCTACATTCATTTTTCCGTTTTCCAAAAAGAGTCTAAAGGTTACACCTGTGGTAGCCGTTATTGGTAGGGTGCCTCCAGAGCTTATTGTTATGCTTTTTTTCTCTCCGTTGGGATCTATGAAGGTGTAAGTACCTACACCGCTTAAGGTGAGGCTGTTGCTGGTTATCTCCGCTTCCTCTTTTGCAAAAACACCCGTATATCCGTATTCAACGGGAACCCCATTTTTCATGAGGCTTACCTTCACGGTCCAGGTGGTGTTGTAGTCTCCTTTGAACTGTCCGTCTGGCAGGGCCACAAGGGTAGTGTGTATAACATCTCCTCTTTGCACGGTTTTCCAGTCCGTTGGCTTCCCGATCATTCTCCTGGGGATGTTTTCTGCGTGGGCCTCTTCCAGGTCCTTTATTATATCAAAGAGATCAACTCCTTCTCCTTCTTGGGCAATGAAGAAGCTTCCCAGAATATTTCTTGCCTTTTCGTTCAACCTTCTTATCTCAAGCTGGAACAGCGACTCTCCTCCCATCTTGTCCTTGAAGTAGATGCGTTCGTTCTTCACATATCCCTTGACATGCCACCTGAAGAGCTTTTCCACCTTCTTGATGAGCTCTCTTACCGTATCTATCTGGGACTCTGAAACGAGCTTTCCTGTTTTGCTGTCCAATCTTGTGGGGAAAAGCTGGGCGGCTTTGCTGTTTGTGTCAAAAACGAGAGAAAATTTCTTTTGCGGATTTACAAGCTCTATGCCTCCCTTGCCGTCGGTGTGGGCCTCAATGCCTATACTCCTTGTCTGCTTTTCTATGCTGTAGGCCACCCTTAGTGCTGTAAACTCCGATGAGCTGAGATAAGGTGATGTGTTAGGGTCTGTGGCGGATAGGGTAAACACCCTTTCTCCCGGCTCCGTGGAGATTCCAAGTTTATAAAGGGATTGATCCGTGTGGGCACTGGAGAACCTTATTTCGCTTGTATCAAGCATGGAGAGCAGTCTGTAGTGGCTTTCATCCTCCCTGACTATTGCCACTGGCGGCTCCACGTTGTTTCCGTTCAGCGTCCAGTTTGCTGATGAGTTCCACTTTTCCGCAAGCTCGCTGAGGGTTTCTATGTTTTCGTCTGCCGTCCACTTATAAACGGTGCCGTTTGCACTCACCACAATGGTTGTTCCTGAGCTTATGGGGCTGAAAAGGCGCGGCTCTAGCTTTTCTATGGTGTAAAGCGGTGTGTCATTGGTTTTTGGAAGATTTACCGTTATGCTTCCAGTATTTGTGGTAACCTGCAGCGTTGTGCTTACCGAAAGAACGGTTGACGCCCTTCCTCTAACCCTTTGGGATACCGTGTATATGTCATCCATTCCCCAGCTTCCCACACCGCTTGAGAAGCCAAGGAGGCTTTCTCCTTCTATTACGTTGGATGCATTGTCATAAACCTTTTCTTTTACATAGAGGTAGTTGGCTCCGGGCTTTAAGGTGTAAAATACCAAGTGGTCTCCTTCAGATTCTACCTCAACATGATCTCTCAGTATGGGATTTGCGTCAAGCTCGGCTTTAAGGGTGTCTACTAGTTGTCCAATGTTTTCAAAGTGGGCCGGAAGAAACAGAGTTATCTTTGCCGAGTATATGGCGTTGGGGTCGCCTGTGGATGCGGCTTCATTTATATAGAAGTTCAGTTCAACCTTCTGGTAGGTGCCCGTTGTTCCGGCCGACATGCCCAGCTTTTCAAAGTTCACGGGAGATGGGGCTATTACATAGGCCGATCCTGCTAGCTTCCCTGAGTGGGTTATGCCGCTTAGCTGGTACTGTGCTCCTGTGAAGATGCCTGCCCTGTCCCAGGGGAGGGACTCCACTATGTTTTCCACATAAGACTGGGCCGCCAGTATCCTGTGGGACGGCTTGAATACGCCCTCTCCGGGAACATTTATAGGGATGTATCTGTGGTATCCTACCTGTATCTGCTCTTCTTCGCCGTTGCCCTCGTAAGAGGTTTCTCCACCTTTGGTGTACTGTAGCTCTACCACCTTGACGGTTTCTAAAGCGGAAAATGGAAGGCCGTTTATGTTTATCTTTATGCCTCTTCCTGTGTCAAAGGTGCCGTATATGTACCTTTTGCCGTCCACAGTCACTATAGAGGGCTTGAATATGGCCTCATCGGCAAAAATATTCTGGCTTGTTCCGCTGTCATCGGAGCCGTTGGAGTCTATCTGAACAACATCCCCGTTTTCGTCCTCCATCCACACCCTTACGCCGTTTCCCTCCTTCTTCATGAACAGCTTGTAGTTGCCGTTGCCAAACTGGTAGAGGTCTGAAAAGGCAGGGGCGGTGCTTATGGTGACCCTGTCGTTTTCTGCGAATACATTTGGAAGCTTGCCAAGCTTTATGGAGTTGTAATCCCTTACCTCAAAAGGCTTTTTGTCAGTTCTTGTGCCTCCAAAGATGTACTTTCCCATGGCCTTGGTATTGCCTATGTCCACTAACTCTCCGAATATCTGTCCGAGCTCTTCGGCTATGGCCTTTCTGGAGTCTGCGTCTTGTGTGTCGTTGGAGCCTTCAAGTGCCAGCTCCTTTACCCTTTCAATGTACCTGTCAAGCTTGTCAAAAGTAGAGTCTGTTACACCGAGCCAGGCGTTTCCCATGTCCACGTTTTTCAGGAACCTCTGCATCTCCTCAATGCTTCTTTTGAGGTTCAGTATCTGGGATGTGCCTGCGGGATCGTCGCTGGGCGCTTCAAGTCTCTTGCCCGAGGAAACCTGATAGGCTGCCCTTTCTATCCTATCCATTATCTCCTGATGTATCCTTAAAAACCTATCTATGAGCAGTTCGTTGGTTATCCTCATCTACCTACCACTCCCATGCCGTTTATGACCCTGTTCATCATTTCATCCACAGTGGTTATGTATCTTGCGGCAGCTTCGTAGGCCCTCTGAAACTTTATCAGATTGGTCATTTCCTCATCTATGTTTACTCCGGATACAGACTGCCAGAGATCTTCCAGGTGGTTTACAAACTTTTCCGTGTCGTCCTTTATATTTTCTATTCTCTGCGTTTTTGCTCCCACTTCCCCAACCAGAGAATCGTAGAACTCTCCAAAGGTCTTTTGTCCATTTTCCATGGTCTTTTCAAAGGCAAGGTGAGCTATGTTTAAGGCCACCTTGTTGTCTCCAGCGTTGGGTGTGGATCCTGCCGCTATGAACATGTGGTTGGCTTTTATCCTTTCGCTAAGATCTATAGTGTCTATGTCTTCTCCTGAGAAGAAGGTGTTTATCCCCATGGATACCAGAAAGCCCGATGTGTCCTTGCTGAAGGAGAAGGTATAGCCGCTATCAGACTTTATAACCACGGCTCCCTGATCCGTTAAATATGCCGTTATGTGATCCACCTTGTCCATTCTTTCTACTATCTCTTTCAGCGTGTCATCGGGATTGACGTTGATCATCTGTGAGGTTACAAGGTTTCCGTCTTCGTCCCATACCCTCAGCTCAAAGGCACCGTTGGTGAGCCTGTCTCTAAAGTATATGTTGGGAATGTCTCTCAGCTTCGTATTTGGATCCCCCGCCGCCACCTCACTTGTTAGGCTGGTCATGTGCTGCAGGCCTATACCCGCCACATGCTCCGTATTAACCCTGTAGATAATTTCAGAGGCTAATCTGTCCGTTTCCGCCAAATAGTGATCCGCAAGGTTTATCATGCCGTTTATGGTGCCGCCTATCTTTCCCTTTATAACCTTTGTAATGTCCTCACCGGCTACCGTGAGCTTCAGGTAGTTTTTTTCAAAAACAATATCTTTTTTGTAAACCACTCCGTTTAGGATGCCCACCTCTTTTCTCTCAAAATCCCCTTCCTCAAACTCTATGGGCCTGTAAACATCGCCATCTACCAAGGAGACTCCGTTGTCCAGAAACACCTGAACGCCATCGTCTCCCACATAGTAATAGGCACCAGTTAGCTCCGAAAGCTTCTTTAGGTTCTGGGAAAGCTTGTCTCTGAGGTCGTTGGCCTTTTTGGAGCCTATCTCCTCTTCCTTTATCTGCTTGTTGAGGGACGCAATTTCCCTTAACGTTTCGTTTACCTGGGAGACCCACTCCCTTATTCTATCAACACCATCGTTAATCACGTTTTCTAAAGAGCTCTTTATTTCCTTGAATGTGCCTATGAGATTCAAAGCCTTTTCCGCTACTGCATCCCTTTCCGTTGTTCCCTCAGGGGAGGTGGCTAGCGCCTGCCAGGCATTCCAGAATTCGTTTAGGGCGTTGGAAAGTCCCATGCCTTTTGGCTCGTTGAATGTGGTTTCAACGGCCTTGGCCACATCGTACAGGGACTTCCAGAAGCCATTTTCTCCCTTTTCAATGGCCAGCCTTTTGTCCAGCACCTTGTCAATGACCCTTTGAACCTCCTTTACATTTACGCCCGATCCATAGTAAAGGCGCCCGTCGGTGTAGTGGGGAAGCTCCTCCAGCACCACCCTTCTTCGGACATATCCTGGCGTGTACACATTCGCCAGGTTTTCTCCTGTAACGCTCATCGCCCTCTGGTGGGAGAGTAGAGAAGTCTTCCCTACGTTGAGCAGTCCGAAAAGGGTGGGCATGTTTTACCCCCTTATCTGGAGTCTGCTGGTGAAGTCGGTATGAAGGCTGCCGTCGGGCTTATATGACAGGCTGTAGGCGGGAGAAAATAGCCTTATTAGATCTTGGTTTATCTCCATTGCTTTATTTATCAAAAACATGTTCCTTTTGTTTTCCCAAGAAAGCCTGTCCAAAACATCTTGAAGCCTGGAAACAACCCCCTCAAGTTTGCTCCTTTCAGAGGGAGCCAGCTCCTCCATGAGCTGGCTTAAGGTGTATCCTTCTTTACCAGCTTTCTTTAAGCAGGATGCAAGGGCTTCATCCAGAAGCTTCTGCCTTGCGCTTAGGTTCTCCTTCTTTTTGTTGGTGGCAAATATCCCGTTGAGGTCGTTTTCAACCACAGCTTTCCTTTCCTCTTGAAGGACCCCTATGACCTCTTCAAACAGTGCTATCTCATCCTTAAGAATCCCTATGAGATTCCCCAGCCACCTCATCTCACAATGCGGTTGATAATACTTTCCCTCACCATGCCATAGGCCGTTCTTCTGGCGTTGGGCTGGTAGGTACCCTGCTGGACCTCTCTTCTTACCTGTTCAAGCCTTTCAGCCCTTTCGTTTTCCACATTGCGCCTTGCCTGGGCCATCTGCCTTGCCTGTTGGGAAAGCTCAACCCTGTCCTCTCTGGCCACCCTTCTTTGGTTCTGCGCTTGCCTGGTTCTTTGGTTCTGCTGCACATTTTGGGCATCTCTTACCGCATCCTGCTGAACATACTGGTAAAGCTGCTGGATTCTGTCGTTAACCCTCATGGCGCACCTCCCCTAAGGTTTTCTGCTTTTTATTATATATCGGATGGGAGGGCGCCTTTCTGTAGCCCTGTGAAAACTTTTCGTATATGGCTCTTCCTATATCTGTATCCACGGTTTTGGATATGTAGTCCGAGAGCCTCCAGATAACTAGTTGAGCGTATATGCCCTTTTCCCCTCCGCTATTGAAGAAGGAGCCCTTGGGGAGGCTCTTGAAGGATTCCTTCAACACTATCTGCCATAGCATACTTTCAAAGGCATCTGCAGCATCCTTTACATTTCTTATATCTGGGGCAACACTGGCCCAGAAGGGCCTTTCCTGTATGTATAGGGCCTGTGTTTTCATCACATTACCTCCAGCTCTCCCTCAAGGGCGCCTGCTGCTTCAATGGCCCTAAGTATGGCTATTATGTCTCTTGGGCTTGCTCCGATCCTGTTGAGGGCGTTTATGAGGTCGCTTACCTTAACCTCTTTCTTGCCCATGCCAACAGTGAATATGGGTCCCTTCTTCTCTTTAACTGTTAGCCTTGTCTGTTGGGTGACAACTGTTGTTCCACCGCCTAGGGGAGCAGGCTGTGAAACCTGAGGAGTGCTTTCTATGGTTACCGTTAGGCTTCCGTGGGATATGGCCACAGGGAGTATTCTCACATCATCTCCCATCACTATGGTTCCTGTCCTTTCCGATATCACGATTTTCGCTGTCTTGTCCTGCGTTGCTTCAAGATTCTGCACCTTAGCGATGAAGTCCACTATGTTTCCCCTGTACTCTGGGGGAACAATAACCCTTACCGTTGCAGGGTCTATGGCCTTAGCTATTCCTGGCCACACCTTGTTTATGGCCTGTTCAATCCTGTAGGCGGTGATGAAGTCAGGATTGTTCAGGTTCAGCTTAACTATTCCTGTTTCCGCAAAGCTGCTGGGAACGGGTCTTTCCACAATGGCTCCTCCAGGGATTCTACCTGCAGTGGGATGGTTTTTCTGCACCCTTTGTCCACCACCTCTAACATTGAACCCGCCTATGGAGACGGGACCCTGAGCCACGGCGTATATCTTGCCGTCAGGTCCAAATAGAGGCGTCATTATAAGGGTTCCTCCCTGTAGTGAATCAGCATCTCCCACTGATGCCACATCCACATCTATCTTCATCCCTGGCTTTGCGAAGGGAGGAAGCTTCGCAGTAACTATAACCGCCGCCACGTTGCCTACATCAACCTTGTCTGCAGGCACGTGTATTCCCAGCTTCTCTAGCATGTTGGATATGCTCTGGTAGTACATCTTCGTGTCATCTCCTGTGTCGTCAAGGCCAACCACAAGACCATAGCCTACAAGCAGATTCTCCCTTACCCCCTCAATGGTGGTGAGATCCTTTATCCTGGCGGCCTTAGCTGTTGAAACAAGTAGCACAAGTAGTATAGCCATAATTCTCCTCATGATTCCACCTCCTTACAGAAGGGGCCACAGCCAAAGAAGCAGTTTTGTGAAAAGTCCTGGGGAGTGGCTCTGGGAGACTATGCCCTTGCCCTGGTATATGATCTCTGCATCTGCCAGTGCTTCAGATGGGACGGTGTTATCGGGCTTTATGTCTTCAGGCCTTACTATACCTCTTACTGCTATTATCTTCTTTTCACCGTTAACGTATATGGTTCTTTTTCCTTCAATCACCAAGTTTCCGTTGGGAAGCACATCCACCACCATGGCGGTTATTCTGGTCTGAAGGGAGCTTGTCTGCTCAATCTTTCCGCTTCCTTTAAACTTCCCTGAAGCGCTCACATCCAGAAAGTTTGTTGGATCCTTCATGCCCATAATAGATGAAACTTCGTCCTTGAGGCCCATGAGGCTCTTAAGAACCGTGGAGAATGAGGCTTTCTTGTCGGATTCCGTTGTTCCGGAATCTTTGGAGCTTGCGTACTCCCTGACTATGATGGTCACGATGTCTCCCACCCTTCTTGCCTTTATGTCGGAGTAGAGGTTGAAGTCCTTCCATATGGAGCCTCTTGAGGTGTAGCTGTGCCGTTTTTTCATGGCTGCGAGTATCTCTTCTCTGTCATACACGCTTCTGAAGCTGTCAGGTTCTCTTTTGGGAGCTGTGGCGCAGCCCAAAACCGCCAGCGAAATGGCTATGAATAGCCACCTCTTCCTCATCTTACCATCACCCTCCCTCTACCTATGACCTCCCCCGAGAATATTCTTCCCGAGGAGAGGTTCTTAAGCTCAATAATGTCTCCAAGGCTTCCGCTTCTCATGGCCTTCGCCACCCCTTCAATCTCCATGCACCCTTCCTTTAGCAAAAACCTTACCAACTCACCCCTTCTCACTAGGATAGGCCTTTTCACCATCCCTGCTTCTATTATTTGCCCTGCCTCTATCCTTCTTGTAGCTACCTTTCCCACAACTTCTGAGAAGCTTAAAATTCTGCCCATCTTTGACGGATCTATGTACATGAGCCTGTTTTCCACATCTGTGGGCTCAATCTCCTCTCCCTTTTCTATGAAAGATGTGGCCACAACCACGGGCCTTTGCACCAAAAATTTTACCTGAACCCAGCACCTTGCCCTTTGCCCCTTTACCAGAAACCAAGCCCTTCCCGATGAAGGGCGGATCCTGTAGCTAACGATCTCGTATGTGTCGTTGGGATCAAAACCTCTGTATGATGCCTGGATGTTGGAGATTTTCACAGGTGCCTGCATGTAGCTTGATATGAGCTTTAGGAACTGATCTTTAACAGAGGCCCTTGCCTGGGAAAGTATAAACGAAGTTATTGCAAAGGCGATGAGCAGGCGCCTCATGGATTACCTCCTGAGGTTGTTGGCTATCTGCAACATCTCGTCGCCTGTCTGAATGGCCTTTGAGTTGGCCTCATAGGCCCTTTGGGCCACTATAAGATTCACCATCTCCTCAACCACATCCACGTTGGATGTTTCTATGTATCCTTGGGCAATGGTTCCAAACTGATCCTGACCAGGAGTTCCGATGGTAGGAGCTCCTGAAGTATCTGTTTCCAGAAACAGGTTCCTGCCTATGGCCCTCAGTCCTGCTGGGTTGGGAAAGTCTGCCAATGTTATCTGTCCCACCTGGGTGTAGGTGGTGTTTCCAGGCTGTAAGACGCTGACTGTTCCGTCTTCACCTATGGAGATGTCAATGGCATCAGGAGGTATGGTTATGATAGGATCCAAAGGATAACCGTCAGATGTTACTATGCGTCCCTGATCGTCCAGCTTAAAGGCTCCTGCCCTTGTGTAGGCGATCTCTCCGTTGGGAAGCTGTACTTTAAAGAATCCTCTTCCTTCTATGGCCAGATCCAGTGGATTGCCTGTTTGCTTGAAACTTCCCTGCTGGAAGATCTTTTCCAGGGCGGCAACCCTTGTTCCCAGTCCAACCTGTATTCCTGTGGGTATTTTGGTGGTGGCTGTAGAGTCTGCACCAGGGGGTCTAAGGGTTTGATACATGAGGTCCTGGAAGTCCGCTCTGGTTCTTTTGAAGCCCACTGTGTTAACGTTGGCCAGGTTGTTGGCTATTACATCAATGTTAAGCTGTTGCGCCCTCATTCCCGTTGCTGCTGTCCATAACGCCCTTATCATGGCTTACCTCCTCACAACTCCAACGTCGTTAATGACCCTTTGTGTTGTGTCCTCAAAGGTTATGTGTATTGCCCTTTGGCACGCTTCATAGTGCCTTATACAGCTTATTAGGTTTACCATTTCCCTCACCACATCAGCGTTGCTCATCTCTAGATAACCTGTTCTCACATCGGGGTTGTTAACCAAAAATCCTGTGTTCTTTGGGTCCTTTGCCCTGAAGTAGCCGTATCCTGCCGCTTCCAGATATCTATTATAATCTCCGTTAAAGTCCCTTATCTCCAGCTTGAACATCCTGTTGCCGTTTTGGGTGACCCAGCCGTCTGCCGTTATAACCACAGGAACGTTGGGATCCACCACCACAGGTTCAGGAGGCATGTTGGGTGCAACTCTTCCCAGCACCTGGTATCCATCAACCGTCCTTAGGGTTCCGTCGGGATTTACGTGGAAGGCACCGTTTCTTGTAAACAGCTCTCCTTTGGGGGAGTTAACAACAAAAAACCCTCTCCCATCTATAACCACATCTAGGGGGTTGTCCGTTTCCTTTACTGGGCCCTGGGTGAAGGAGAAGTAGTAGTCATCGGGAAAAACCACGGCATTTTGTGCATCAAACCAATAGAAAGGCGAGCGCTCCTTGGTGGCTAGGGGAGCCTTTGCGAGCCCTTTCTTGAGGCCCACATGATAGAAGTAGTCTGAAAAGGTTATGCCTTCTCTCTTAAATCCAGGGGTGTTAACGTTGGCCAGGTTGTTGGAAATGACATCAAGGCGTCTCTCCTCTGCTATCATTCCAGATGCGCTTGTGTAAAGGCTGCTAACCATCCCAGCACCTCCTGCCAGGATGGTTAGCAAAATGCGTGCCAATTTAGTAGTAGATTTCCCTTTCTGTGAACCTTTTGATTTTACCCGTTGCTAGATCCACAAGCCTGACAAAAATAACAGTGGAGTAGGGGGTTTCTTTGTAGGTGCCTATGACCATCCAGCGGGTGTTGTACTCCTTTCTTCTCAACTGTGTAGCGTTTTCTGTAAGCACCTCTAGGCCACTTTCGCTTAGCTTAAGTGTTTTTCTCAACTTCACCTCATAGATTTCGCAGTGGCATACCTTTGAAAGGGAGGCCTTCATGTAGTCAGAAAAGAGCAGGCCTTTAGGACCGGGCTTCATGAGCGCTATGTTGGTAAAGTCTGTAACGATGATAGGGGAAGAGGTACAGACATTGTCCGAGCTGGGACAAAGATCCCTTGCAATGCTGTCAAAAACATAGCCCAGGTTCCCGCCGTGCAGGAACCTGGGAACGCTGGCACAGCCTACAGTGACAAGGAGGGCTGTTATTAAGAGTATCCTGTGCATTCGGCTAGCCGTCTATCTTTACCAAGGGGATGGTGTCCGGCACAAATAGTTCGTCAATGCCCGATATGGGTATTACAGCCTGGGCTGTGGACACGACTCTTCCTGTGTATGTGCTTATAACTCTGGCGTTGACAACCACTGCATTACCTGCCAGGAAGTAGGTGCCTGTAACTATCAAAGCGGCTCTCACATTGCGGTATCTCAACCTTTTGCTGTTTCTTGACAGGGTAAATTCTCCATGCCTGTTGACCCTTATATCTCTTGTAAGCCTTATCTCTTTTACATTCCACCCTCTCACCTGAAGCTCGTGTATCAAAGCTTCGGTTAGTATCCTGCCAAATGTATCGCTTTTGTTAAAGTTGTTGACATTGACGAAGGTGCTTACCACAGTGGGCATCCCTTTTAATGCGCCTTGTAGGTTGTTTTCAAGCTGGTCTGCCAAAAATATAATCTTTGCATTGAGCATGCCTAGGGGAGTTTCGCTTCCTATTATGCGAATCCTGCCTGCGTAGGTGATGGTAAAGCCAAGGATTACTATCAACAAGGCTTTAGTGAGTTTCTTTAAGGCTTTCATCTTTCCACCTCCCAAAGCTTAATCACACCTTTTCTTGTAGCAGTGCCTGTATGTGATGGGGAAATCATAGCAGGGCTCTCTGAGGATTTTGGTACCGCATTTAACAATGTATTCGTTCACAACAGGGTGTGGACGGTGAACTTTAACTTTGGGTGGTGCCAGAGGCTTTGGAGGATTGTCTGTTTTTTTCTGAACACTTGCCTGGGAGGAGCATCCCATGAAAGCGAAAATAACCATGGCGAGAAATACGGCCTTTTTCATGGTCCTTCCTCCTTTCCTGTTCTCACTTGCTCTATCGGACAGGAGTGAGAAATCTAAAGCCTTTCCAATGTATCTTAGCTGAAAAGTACAAAGATGAATTGGACACCATCTACAGAGGGATCGTGCTTTGGGTGAGGAAAGCCGAAATTCTATCTAGTCGCCAAGCTTCCAAACGGTTCTATGGGGTAAACTCGGGAATATGTGTCAAAGTCGGGAGATATCCTTAATTCCATAGCGCTGTATTTTGAATCTGAGAATGTCTTCGTCTATGCCCAGGATAAGGGAGGCTTTCTTTATATTGCCGCCAGCCTCATCAAGGGCCTTTTTGATGAGCATCTTTTCAAGCTCGTCCACAGATAGGTCCTCGGTAGGCTTTTCTTTTCTTTCCTTTCTGGGTTCAATGAAAAGCTCTTCTTTGGTTATGGTATCTCCAGAGG
>JALVZS010000043.1 GCA_027022065.1 bacterium | reverse complement strand
GGCTTAAGCTTGGAAATGCTCTTATAAGCAAGTACGCATTCATGTTTGGGCTCGGAAAGAAGACGGGAATTGATCTTCCAGGGGAGAAAAGGGGCGTGGTTCCTACCAAAAGCTGGAAGAGGAAAGTTTACCATCAGCCCTGGTATCCGGGAGAGACCCTTCCCTACGCTATAGGGCAGGGCTATTTATTGGTTACACCTCTTCAAATGGCGGTTGTGGCAAGTGCCTTTGCCAACGGGGGATATCTTGTGAGGCCCCATTTGAATCTCAATGCTAAGCCTAAGAGAAAGAAGATACCTGTTCCATCCTGGATCATAAGGTACATAAGAAAGGCCATGCTGGGTGTGGTTGAGGATCCAAAGGGCACCGCCTACTGGCATGCAAGGATAAAGGGGGTTTTGGTTGCAGGAAAGACAGGAACTGCCCAGGTGGTTTCATCCCACGTTGAGGAGAGGTATAAGAAGGGACACAAAATAATAGTGAGGAAATACATGGAGCACGCCTGGTTTATAGCCTTTGCTCCTTACAATAAGCCCGTTATAGCGGTGGCTGTTGTTGTAGAACACGGGGGACACGGTGCCTCTGCCGCTGCACCCATAGCAAGGCAGCTTATTGAGGAGTACTTGAAGTACAGGGGGATTCTTAAGGATAGCCATGGCTAGGAAGAGACAGCGTATGGACTGGAGCCTCCTCATTCCTTTTTTTGTTATATCCCTTATAGGGCTTTTGACCTTGGCTGGCATAGATCAAACTCTCTTTTACTTCAAAAGACAGCTTGTATGGCATGTTATTGGTATAGCCTGTTTTCTCTTGATGCTAAAGTTCGTTGATAGGAAAAAGATTAAAGAGTGGGCTCCAGTGTTTTACGGGATTATGCTTTTTATCCTTTTGGTTGTGCTTTTTGCAGGAAAGAGCTCTAAGGGTGCCCAGAGATGGCTTGCCATAGGGCCCTTCAGGTTTCAGCCTTCGGAGTTTGGGAAGATTTCCTTTGCACTTGTGGTGGCTCAGATAATGGAGTGGATCACCGATAAGGGGAGGCTTCCCTTGGGGTTTTCTGAGGTATTCCTTGTAATGCTCGTTGCTATTCCCATGTTTGGCCTTGTTCTTATTCAGCCGGATCTCGGCACATCTTTTATATTTATCCTCATGGCGCTATCTGCCGTCTTTATAGCAGGTGTAAGAAAGAGGGTGCTTGTGTTTGGGATTATAGCCTCTGTTGTTGTAGGCTATGTGGGATGGACCCATGTGCTTAAGGGCTATCAGAAAAACAGGATAAAGGCCTTTTTGAATCCCAAAAAGTACAGCACCACCATAGGCTACCATGTGATACAGTCAAGGATAGCCATTGGCTCTGGCAGGATTTTCGGTAAGGGATACATGAAGGCTACCCAGGCAAGATTGGGCTTCATGCCAGAAAAGCATACGGACTTCATATTTGCCAGCTTTGCGGAATCCTGGGGTTTTTTGGGGACATCTATACTCGTTATGCTTTACTGCTTCTTCTTCTCCAGGGTGGTGGAGCTCGCAAAGAGGGCAAAGGGCCTCTTTGAGTTTTACTCCATAGTAGAGCTGGGCTCCATATTTTTCTGGCACACATTTATAAATCTGGGCATGACCATGGGGGTTCTGCCCGTTGTGGGGGTTCCGCTTCCTCTTATGAGCTATGGCGGTTCTGCAACGCTTGCGGCATACATAAATGTGGCCTGCATGCTTATACTGGCAAGGGGGGACGTATGATAAAGGTGGTGCTTGCTTCCACTTCTCCCAGAAGAAAGGAGCTTCTTAGAAGGATCGTTCCCGTATTTGATGTAGTTGAGCCCAAAGAGCCAGAAATTGAAGGAAAGTTTTCTCCCAGGGAGATGGCTTTAAGGCTTGCCGTTGCTAAGATGGACTCTGCGGATAGGGTTGGGGGAAGGCTTTATGTTGCTGCCGATACCGTTGTGGAGGTAGACGGCAGGGTTATGGGAAAGCCCTTATCCGAAGATGAGGCCCGCAGAATGCTTAAGACCCTCTCCGGCAGAAGTCATCTTGTGCACACAGGGGTATGCGTTGAGCTTAACGGTGAAAGGTTGTGCGAGGTGGCCACAACGGTTGTTTACTTTAAAAGGCTTGAGGATGAGGAGGTAGACTTTTACGTTGAGGTCTTTAGGCCCCTGGACAAGGCGGGTGCTTACGGAATCCAGGATGGGGCTGAGATGTTTGTTGAGAGGATAGAAGGTTCATACAGCAATGTTGTAGGGCTTCCCCTGGATACCACCTACAGGCTTATGAGGAAGCTGGGCTTTAGGCCGGCCCTGTGGGTGAGGTTGGGGGACATAGCGAAGGTGGTGAGAAGCAAGAATGCCGGGCCTTTTGAGGTGACCTTTGATGTGATGTTTGAGGATGAGGAGACCTACAGGCGCTTTAAGGAGGGAGGCTTCCTTACTCCGGATAGGTTTGCTGAGATTTACGGCTATGATCCTAAAGACATAGTTGTTTTTGAGTACTTTGATCAGGCGCTTGCTCTAAAAATCACGGCGAAAAGAAAGATACCCTCCGGAAGTTTGGGGGACGACGATGTCTACGCTGCTCAAAAGCACGTTCCCTTAATGAACTACCTTATACTCTGGAAGGTTTATGGATAGGGTACTTCTAAACCTGGCGCGCCTAAATGTTGGATGGAAGACATTTAAAAAGCTGCTTTCTACGGCAGGTTCTGTTGGGGATATACCCGATTTTGTCAACAGGGCTAATAATGTTGAAGGCATAAGAAGAGCAACCATTGATAGGCTAAAAAGTGTAGATTGGAACTATCCTGCAGAGGAGGAGCTTGAAAGGCTAGGTATAGATTATGTTACCCGTTTTTCTCCGGACTATCCCGAAAGGCTTAAGCTTCTTGATAAGCCTCCATACGTTCTTTTCTTCAAGGGTAAGTGGTCTTTGATGTCCAGAAGGATAGTCACAGTTGTGGGAAGCAGAAAAGCCACTCCTGAGGGAAGGGAGATAGCTTTTGATGTGGCTAGGGATTATGCGAAGAAAGGGTGGGTTGTGGCAAGCGGTGGGGCAGTGGGGATAGACACCGCATCCCATAGAGGAGCCCTTGATGAGGGGTGCACCATTGCCGTTTTGGGCTCTTCTTTAGACAGACCCTATCCATCGTGTAATTTTAAGCTTTTTAAGGAGATAGAGGAAAAGGGACTTCTCGTTTCGCCTTTTTATCCAGGAACCAGCGCTAGAAGGTATCACTTCCCGCTTCGCAATGCGGTTCTTGCTTCCATTGCGGAAAGGGTTGTTGTGGTTGAGGCAGGTGCAAGAAGCGGTTCCCTTATCACCGCAAGGTGGGCTTTCAGGTTTGGTGTGCCTGTGTTTGCAGTGGACCTTCCCGCTGAGGGAAACAGACTGCTTTTACAGCTTGGGGCAAGGCCTATTAGTATAAAAAAGAGGGATGCTGGTGGTGATCCCATTTTGGAGCTTCTTGATAGGCCTTTGGATGTTGACGAGATAGCACGCAGGCTGAATATTGACATAGCACAACTACAGGTTAAGCTTTTGGAGCTTGAACTTAAAGGGCTTGTTAGGAGGTTGCCCGGTGGCTTCTACAAAAGGGCGTAAAAAGGGTAAAAAACTCATCGTTGTGGAGTCTCCATCAAAGGCAAAAACCATAGCCAAATACCTTGGCGGGGACTACGAGGTTAAGGCCAGCCTTGGGCACATAAAGGATCTTCCCGTCAACAGGATGGGGGTGGATATAGAGGGGGACTTTGAGCCTGAGTATGTTGTGATAAAGGGCAAGGAGAAGGTGATTAAAGAGCTTAAGGAAGGGGCTAAGAAAGCAGATGAGGTCTATCTTGCTTCGGATCCCGATAGAGAGGGTGAGGCAATAGCCTGGCACATAGCTCAAGAGATAGGGGATTCTGCCAAGGTGAGGCGCATCATATTCCATGAAGTAACCAAAAGGGCCATAGAGGAGGCCTTAAAGCATCCCACAGACATAGACATGAAGAAGGTGGAGGCCCAGCAGGCAAGGAGGATCCTTGATAGGATAGTGGGTTACTCTTTGAGCCCGCTTCTCT
>JALVZS010000042.1 GCA_027022065.1 bacterium | reverse complement strand
CCTCACAACTATGCTTTTGGGAAGATTGGCGTTAAAGGCCTTCAGCATGGTCTGCACATCCATCTGAGAGGAGGTGTCAAAGTGGGCCACCTGAGCGAGGGCATGCACCCCCGCATCGGTCCTTCCAGCCCCTACGATATTAACTCTTTCTTTTAAAACCTTTGATATGGCCTCTTGAAGCTCCCCTTGGATAGTAATTCCTGTGGTCTGTATCTGCCACCCGTTGTATCCCGTGCCGTCGTAGGCAACAATCAGCTTTATGCGCCGCATCCCTCAAGCTCCAAAAGAAACCTTTTCCATTCCAATCCGGCAGTAAATCCCCCAAGCCCCTTAGCCGACACTACCCTGTGGCAGGGAATAATCACAGGAACGGGATTAAGGGAAAGCGCTCTACCCACAGCTCTGAAGCCTTTTGTCCCAAGCCTTCTTGCCAGCTCCCCATAAGTAATTGTGGTGCCGTATGGAATGAGTCTCACCTCCTCCAACACCCTGCGGGCAAAGTCGGAAACAGATAATTCAACCTCCACCAATGCAAAATCCACTCTTTCCCCTTTAAAGTAGGCGTGAAGCAACTTTACAACTTTAAAATCCACACAATCAGAGGGAACAGCTCGCCCCAGCACCACTTTAGCCACCTTTTCTCCCTTAAAAAGCACAGAAACAGGACCCAAAGGCGTTTCAACCACATTTTTCAATGATGGCCTCCGCAACCCTGAGTCCATCAAGGGCAGAACTCACTATGCCTCCAGCATAGCCCGCACCTTCCCCTGCAGGATACAACCCTTTGGCAGAAACAGACTGGTAGTCCTCCCCTCTCAGTATCCTGACAGGAGCGGAGGTTCTGGTCTCAGGAGCAACCAACACCCCATTTGCATCAAAGCCCTTTATCCTTCTCCCAAATGCCTTAAGCCCTTTCTTTAAAAATTGAACAAGGTGAGAAGGGAAAAGCTCGTCCAGAGGATACTCCTTCACACCGGGCCTGTAGGTGCAATGTTCAACGGAAAGCCTCTTATAGCCTAAAAATGAAGCAGAGTGCTGACAGGGAGCTATAAACCCGCCAAATACAGAAAACGCCTTTTCTTCCAGCACCTCCTGAAACTGAACACCAGAAAGAGCCTCCTTCCCAAAATCCCTTTCGTTAACGGCAACGACTATAGCAGCATTTGCGTATCCAGAGTCCCTTCTGTAGTAGCTCATACCATTGGTAACAAGCCTCCCCCGGGAAGAGGATGCACAGATGATGTAGCCGCCAGGGCACATGCAGAAGGTATAAACGCCCCTTTTTCCGAAGTTTACCGCAAGCTGGTATGTGGCAGGGGGAAGTCCTTCAAAGCCCGCCCACCTTCCATACTGGGCTTCATCTATGAACTGCTGAGGATGCTCTATCCTGAAGCCAACGGCAAAGGGCTTTACTCTAAGGGCAACGCCTCTTCTGTGAAGCATTCTATAAGTATCTCTGGCACTGTGGCCAACCGCCAGAACAACATCGCTAAAGCTCTCCCAAGAGCCGTTTATTAAAATAGAAGCAATCATCCCCTTTTCTACCCTTATGTCCTCAAGCCTTGTGCGGAAGTAGACCTCCCAGCCTGCATCCTCCAGCCTCTTCCTTATGTTTTTAACTACCTCTCTCAACCTGTCCGTTCCCACATGGGGCTTGGCATCGTATAAAATCTCTTTCGGTGCCCCAAACTCCACAAACTTTTTGAATATCCACTCTATTCTGGCGTCCCTAACCCTGGTGGTGAGCTTCCCGTCTGAAAATGTGCCTGCACCTCCCTCGCCGAACTGAGGATTGCACTCCTCATCCAGCACACCCCTTTCCCAAAGCTCACCCACCTTCTTAACCCGCTCCTCCACGCTGCATCCCCTATCAATGAGCACACCCTTCACACCCGCCTCTGCCAGAAAAAGAGCTGCAAAAAGACCGCAGGGACCGGCCCCAACCACCAAGGGCCTGATATTCCTTTTAACTTTCTTTGGCTTCAGCAAAGGCGCAGGCTCGTAAAGCGAGGTCCCAGTAGGAAGTGGAATCTCCCCATCCACCCCGACAGCAAGATTGTAAACAAAATACACCATTTTCTCCTTGTTTCTGGCGTCAACAGATTTTTTCAGAAGCAGAATGCACTTAATCCTGTTTTCGGGAACTTTTAGTATGTCTGCGACCTTTTTCTTGAGATAACTAGAAGAGTCTTTAGTAACGGGAACCTTGATTTGATTAAGCCTTATCAGCACAGCACCTTCCCGCAAAGATCGGCAAACTGAGCTTCTTCAATTTCCACCTCACACCAACTCCCAGCAGAAACCTTCTTATCAAAAACAACAACTCCATCTATATCTGGAGCGTGGAAGAAGGCCCTTCCTTCAGTCTCCGTATCCGCAAGCACTTTAAGCCTCTTTCCCACAAGCTCCAAGTTGTTTTCAAAAGCCATCCTCCCAGAAAGCTCGTTCATTACAGAAACCCTCTCCTTAACCACATCCTCGGGAAGTCTGTCCATCTCGTAAGAAACGGTTCCCTCTTCAGGAGAGTAGCCGAACACGGAAAACCGCCATGGCCTCAGTTCCTCAACAAAATCCAGAAGCTCCCCAAAGTCCTCTTCATCCTCCCCAGGGTGTCCCACAAGAAAAGTAGTTCTCAAAAAGAGGCCAAGCTCCTTCACCAAAGAAGCGGCTTTTAAAACCGCCTCTTTCCCCCCTCTTCTTCCCATAAGCCTCAAGACCTTCTCGCTTACATGCTGAAAGGGAATATCCACATACTTCACCACCTTGGAAGAGGAAGCTATAAACTCCAAAAGCTCCCTACTCACCCCGGCAGGATGCATGTAGAGCACCCTCACCCAGAACTCTCCTTCCAGAAGCTCTATCTTCTCCAATAGCCTCAAAAGCCCCTCCCTGTAGCCCAGATCACTTCCATAGCTTGTGGTATCCTGGGCCACGAAAATTACCTCCTTTGTCCCCCTTTCCAGCCAGAAGCAAACCTCATCAAGCACATCCTCAACGGTTCTGCTCCTCAACGGTCCCCTTATACCCGGTATGGCGCAGTAATTGCACCTGTTGTTGCAGCCCTCAGAGATCTTCACATAGACAAATGAAACGGGCACTATAAAAGAAAAGTCTCTCCTGCTAGGAAGAACCGCAGGTGAAATGCCGCCCCTTTTAACGCCCCGCAGGATTCCCGCAACATCCCTCACATCGCCCAGAGAGATCCATCCCTTCACCTCGGGCAGGCTCTCCACTAGTTCCCTGCCGTAGCGCTGATAAAGGCATCCTGCCACATAAACGTCCTTCCCTGTATCAACCGCCTCAAGTATGGTATCAATGGACTCCTCCTTGGCTGCCCTTATGAAGCCACAGGTGTTCACTATTATGATATCTGCCTCATCCGGAGGAACTATCTCAAAGCCTGCCTCTGCCAGATAGGAGCGCATAATCCAAGAATCCACCTCATTCTTGGGACAGCCCAGAGTGACTATGGCAACCCTCATCTATTTAACAGGCCTGATCTTTAAGGGCTTGCAGGCAAACCCCTCCGATGGAATAAGCTCCACAGGCTTTGCAAGCTCAAACCTTCCGGAAAGTATCCAGTCCTTAAGAATGTTTGCTATCTCTCTGGCCATGTAGTAGCTGGAAAGGGGAGCCGTTGGTATCTTTTTGCCGTCTATCTCTATCTCCCCGCTCCTCAACTGGGCGTAGTTCACCTCGGCTATAACCCTTGTCTCTCCATGAGGATAGTCGTGTCCGTAGTCAACCACCTCCGTCCATATCTCCTCATCGCTTACGGAAGTATGCCATGCTATCTCCTCGTTTAGAACAGGTATAGGAATGCCTATGCCCACCGCAAGACTCACTCCGTAGCCTAAGATGCTTACACCCCTAACAAACCGCCTGTTCATTTTCTTCATGTCTCCTGTAACCGCCAAGGTCCCAGCAGGCCTTTTCACAACGCCCTTTACGCCCCTTGGCACATCTGTGGTGTGCTGGGTGCCGTGGGAAACCACATAACCCACTCCCCCTCCAAGGAATATCCTCGCTCCCACTCCAATGGTTTTGAAGTAGGGATCGTTCAAAAGCGGAGAAAGTTG
>JALVZS010000041.1:2701-4088 GCA_027022065.1 bacterium | reverse complement strand
CTTCTTAGGTCCTTCAGAGTCGGCAAGGGGCATGGTTAAGAATCTGAAACTGGTTCTATTCCCCGGAGCAATAGCGTATATGAAAGTGGAGCAATGATAAAGGCTATGTCAATAGACTTTTGGGAAACCCTCTTTGACTTTGTTGATTCAGAAACCATGGAAAAGGTGAGAAGCAGGCGAATAGAAAGGTTTTCAGAACTTCTAGGCGTATCCCCAGAAGATATAGAAGATGCATATGAAAGAGCTATTTTAGAGCTTCACCAGTGGAGGGAGAAAACCGGCTTTGAGTTTACAATAGCACAGCTTATGGGGAGATTTCTAAGAAAGCTCAATATAGACAATTATGTTGATAAATGTTGTAGAATATTCATTGACACCATAATGGAGCACTTCCCAGGTCCTACAGAGTACGCAGTTGAAACCATAAATATGCTAAAACGGATGGGATTAAAGCTTACCATAACATCCAACACCATTCATGGAGAAGCAGAAAGACAGCTTCTTAAAAGGCACGGTCTATATCAGATGTTTGACGCATTAGTATTCTCCTGCGAGATAGGAGTGAGAAAGCCAAGAAGGGATATATTTTTAAGGACATCATACCTATTAGGAGTTCAACCACCTTCAATAGTGCACATAGGAGATGACCCGGTAGCGGATATGACAGGGGCATTAAAAAGCGGTTTATGGGCTGTGCACTACAGCCGCAAGAGAGAGGCATCTGATATAGGACATGCTTGCATAAAAGGCTGGCAAGAATTAATTCCTACCTTAGAGCAATTAGAGCTTATATAGTGAGGAACGTAAATTGGAAAACAGGCTCATAAAGGATGTAACATTTGTGGTTTTTGACACAGAAACCACGGGACTTGATGCCGCTTCCTATGTTGTTGAAATAGGAGCTGTAAAGATAAAAAACGGAAGACTAATAGGAACCTTCTCCTCACTGGTAAGACCTCCCATACCTATTCCCAAAAGCGTTACAGGCATACACGGGATAACCGATGAAACGGTAAGAAACGCACCAAGTTTTGGTAAAGTAATAGAAAAGTTCATAGACTTCACCAGAGACGCTATTCTGGTAGCGCACAATGCCCCCTTTGATATGAAAATACTCTCAGTAAACCTTTTGAGAGCTGGCAAGAACTTGATGAACAACCCCGTTCTTGATACATGCCGCATAACAAAGAACCTCTTCCCCGGACTTCCATCGTACTCGCTAAAGTTTTTAGCCCGCTACTGGAAGAGCCCCTACAGAGACTTTCACAGGGCCCTTTCTGATGCTCAACATACAGCATACATCTTTATGTTTGCCATGAAAAAGTGCGGAATAGACCCCAACTGGAACCTAACCGAGCTGATGAAGATGTTTGGCCCTCCCCTTAGC
>JALVZS010000041.1:2042-2691 GCA_027022065.1 bacterium | reverse complement strand
CTCTCACATATGGAAACCCGAAAAACCCCGAAACCTCACGGATCTTCTGGTAATGGCTGCTGAAAGGGAGGAAGAGCTTGAAATAACCTATGAGAATGGAAGGGAATTGAAAAAGATAGCAATTCCCCTTAATTTATTTGTGAGTCATAACAGGTGGTATTTAAGAGCCGTATGTCCCATTTACGAAAAGGAAATGATATTTAGGTTGGATAGGATAAAAGAGGCAAAACCTATAAGAAGGTGCTTATGATGGAGCTAGGAACACCTGTAATATTAGGTAACCTTTTGATCATCCCTATACTTGGAGAAGATGGTAGAGTAGAGGTAATTCCGCTGGAAGAAGGCCTTAATAGGGGAGCAAAGGCTGTAGAGACGGGTAGGGTAAACAGGATAATGCTAGAAAATCCCTTAGAAGATGATCTATTTGTAATGGACGGTGAAGAGCTCATAGGAGCTATGCAGGACCGAATAGCGGCCTGCTCCAATATAGTAGAAGCAGGCAATAAGGAAGAGATAGAGGTTGTGTGTGTAGAAAGGGGAAGATGGGAGGGGAATGAATCGCTATTTTCCACAGGATTCACAGCCTTTCCAAGGTTAAGAATGACCCTGACCTTTGACAGGGAAGGGGAAAAGCCGCCACAGGAAAAGG
>JALVZS010000041.1:0-2032 GCA_027022065.1 bacterium | reverse complement strand
AAAGCTTCAAACTTTGAAAGTTTCATCCCAAACCATGTCCTTACATCACAGCTTCAAGGAGAGGGAAAGGGATCTAGAAATGTATACTTACTGGGAACCCGAAGAGGATACAGTGGGAGTAATGGCCTTCTCCAACAGAGGCTTTTTGTGCTGTGATATATTTGGAAGCAGGAGGCTCTTCAGGAGTCTGAAGGACAAGATTTTGAAAGGATACGCTTTGGATGCCCTTGAGGACAGGATAAAAGGGAAAAGCTTTTCTATGGATATGTCCCAGGCCACAAAAATTTGGAGGGACATTATCAGGTCAAACACCATAAGCGTTAAAAACAAAAGGGAAAACAGAAAAGAACTTATCCTCAAAGGTCAGAAAGTCAAAGGTAAGAGATTTGTATATCAAGATATCCCCATCCACACCACCTTCTTCCCAGGATGAACTACATTAAGCTTGGCAGATTCCTCCTTAAAAAGTGGCTAGGTGGAGGCAGATTTGGAGACGTCTATCTAGCAGAAGACACCCTCCTAAAAAGAGACTTTGCGGTTAAAGTTATAAGAGCTGCTGAAGGTGAGCTAGAAACCTTCCTTGAAGAGGCAAGGATCCTCTCTGAGCTTGAGCATCCTAATATAGTCAGATTCTATGGAGTGGAAATTACCGAAGATGGAAGGCTTGTGATCATCACGGAGTTCATCAATGGTAAGTCATTGAGAAAAATAATAGATAAAGAAGCTCCTCTCTCCATAGAAAGGGCTGTTTTTTACATAGAGCAGCTATTAGATGTATTAAGCTACGCCCACAGCAGGGGAATAATACACAGAGATATAAAGCCAGAAAATATAATTGTCACGCAAGAGGGGAGGTTAAAGCTACTGGACTTTGGTCTGGCCAGACTCTTTGAAAATGATATCTCCATGAGCATGGGGGGAACTCCTCTGTATATGGCCCCAGAAACTTGGAAGGGGGAATTTACCCACCTTTCAGACCAATGGAGCTGTGGAATTATACTATTTGAGCTTTTAACGGGCTATCATCCGTACAAAAGTAACTCCATAGAGGAGCTTATAGAAAAGCTTAAGAAGCCAGCTATTCTTCCCGAAAGGTTTCCAGAAAGATTGGTGGAGGCAGTAGAAAGGAGCACATCCCCCAACCCCCAAGACCGATTTCCCAACTGTCAAGCATTCAAGAAAAAAATACAAATGGAGCAGAGCCAATTGAGTATCTTTATCAAACCATCCCAAAGCAAGATTGATATATTAAATTCACTAACAGAAGAGCAGCGTATAGCTATAGAATACAACAATAGCAATGTTCTCTTAATAGGAGGTCCGGGTACAGGAAAGACCCACACATTGATAGCAAAGGCTATACATTTAATTGAAGAAGCAAATGTTGAACCCACCCAAATTCTCATTACAACTTTCAATGTAAGAGGCTATAGAGAGATCGAATCAAAGCTACAAAAGTACCTGGGAACAAAAACCTACGATATATGGATGGGAAACTTTCACCAGATAGCTTTGCGCATCTTATCTAGGTTTGGATATTTACTTGGACTACCTAAGGAATTTTCTATAGTTCCACCATCTCAAATGGACAAGCTGATTAATGAGGTAGTTAACACAATCACAAATAGACTTCCATACTCAAAAGCAATCGCAGAGGAAACCCTAGAAAGATTCAACAAAGCAAGGAAAGAACTCTTATCCAAAGAGGAATTTCTTGAAAACACCACGGGCAGATGGAAAGAGATACTAGCAAGGTTTTGGGATGCCTACAGCAACCTAATTACAGAAAAGGGTATGCTAAGTTACGAAGATCTTGAATATCTAACAGCCATCCTCTTCAAGGAGCATCCTGAAACGGTAGACTTCTACAAAGAGAGGATAAAATACCTACTGATAGACGAAGCTCAAGATCTAAGTAACGCTCAAATATATGTTTTAGAATCTATAGGCAGGGGAAATTTCATGTTCCTTACAGGGGATGATGATCAGAGCATATACCAGTGGAGAGGAGCCAATCCAAACTATATAAGAA
>JALVZS010000040.1 GCA_027022065.1 bacterium | reverse complement strand
ACCGAATTCGCCAAGGTCTTTAAATCCTTCTCCTATGTCTTCAAACTTATTTCTCGGTAAATTACTGGGAGCCGGTTGTGCCCCGAAGAATCCCCTTGTTATTCTGGTATAGTTTTGGTTTACCATGTCAGCTGCAGAGTAATTTTCTGTGGGACTGCCTACCACAGAATAAGCATCCTTCAAAATGTTACTGTAAATTTCAGACAGATATTCCATCTTTTGACGGGAAGATAAACTTCTATCTGTTACGATTTTTTCTACAGCAGCAGCAATTTTATTTACAATGTCCTGTTCTGAAACTTGTCTATTAGTGCCAATTTCACCTCCCATAGAAAACCCTATACCAAAAATTGGAGAAATATGAGCACCAGTAGACAACTTTCCTTGTATCGCTTTGCTAAGGCTGTATCCTTTCTTCACGTATGTTTCTAAAACGTTTCTAACAGCTCCTACAAAGGACTGCCTTAAGGCTTCATTCTTTTCCATGGCTTGCAGGAACCATTCTGATTGACGGCTAATAACTCCCTTTAACTGAGGGGGTAAATCCATTTTTGTAACCTTCGTAAAATTCTCAAGCAGTCGTCTTGCGCCCTCAGCTACAATTTTAGCACCGGCTCCAAGTTCAACCAGCGGAGCCTTTATAGAGGGAACGGTTTCAGCAAAAGGAAAATCATGGGTATTGTTGTCTCCCACATACGGCACAAGCATTTCTACATTAACCGGACCACCGCTAAGAGACAATGGAATTTCCTGTCCATCGGCTGTAATGACGCTCAACTTCCCTGTACCTAAAAATCTCCTGTTAGTGTAAACATACTGTCCTGAAAACTTCAGATACTCGGGAGTACCGTCGTGATCTATGTCAGCGGCAAAGTAAAAGGCATTTGCTGAACTTTCCTGCTGGTAAAGGTTGAGCTTTCTAAATTTACCGCCTTCATGACCCTCGAAGTAGGCTATTTTACCGTCATCCGTAGTTGTTACCAAAGCAGCAAAAGGTTTGCCCGTTCCTATTGCTTTTGCTATTGCCGATTTTACTCCTCCTACACTGCTATCAACAGCCCAGAAAGCTGTTCTGAGATTTGCCATATACCTTTCTCCTGTCATACCGGTTTCCCGCTGTATGTAGCTTTCAATCTTATTCCATGCATCTTTCAAGCTTGAAGCGAGTCCTTTCATTTCACCTCTCATGCTATAAGCAGGAGACTCAAGATACTTCATCACTTCCTGGTAAGCTTCGTGGGCATCTGCAAGACCTCTGAGCTTATCGGTGTAACTCTTAGCAGCAAGCACCCTTGCAGTTGCCCTCTCAAGTCTTTGAAGTTCCTTAATGAACTTCTCTCTGTCTGGCAATTGTCTATGTACCCCTGTTCTCAAGTGTTCCAATTCTCCTGCTACGATGTTTTTCAAGTTAGAAATCAGCCCTCTAATTTTGCCCATATTAAGCTTCGGTACATGAAACACCAGATTGGAAAAGCCTCTATCAATGTTAACGTATCCTCTTCCAAGATCTACCTGAGTAGCCTGATACAGCCCACCTTTTCCTCTGGCAAACCTAAAACTGATGGTTTTGCCAATAAGGTCTTCAGGCTTTAAGTGCGGTGCTATACTCGCAAAGATTCCCGACTCTATAAGTGCCTTTGCAAGAGGCATATCCTTATCGGTTAGAGTAAGTTTTAGCTCTCCTCCCTTGGGGCCAAATACTTCCGGAATACCCAGGCCTGACTTGCGGGTAACAGACGTAATATCGCTTAACTGTTCAGTCAGTTTCTGATACATGTCTGCATACCTTGCTTTGTCTACAGGATTGGAGGCAGAAGCCATAGCAATCCCTGCCATGAATCTTTGTGTTTCAAGGTTTCGAATGGAATCAGCAAAAGTCTTTTCAATTAAACTCATATCGTAGCCTTCCTGCTTGAGAGCACTTATCAAGCTTTGAGCCAGCTGGGGATTTACTAAAGATTCGTACAGCAAAGCCTGTGGAGCATAATCCTTATACTTCTGTGTAATGTCTTTTATTTCTTGCAAAACCTTTTCTCCAAAGGCATCTACTACCTTTCCCTGTGCAATTCCTGCTACTCTCTCGTAAGCAACTGCCAAACTTGCAGCTTCTTCTGGAATGTTAAGCTTAGCAGCTTTATCAGTTATGTAACCTTGATAGTAAAGTCCTGGAGACTGCTTTTCCGACTCGGTCTTTGCAGCTCTACTAACAGCATCCATGGCAGCCATTTTCCCTATTAGAGCACTCTGATAAACACCGCTTCTTAATACCTGGGTTTCGTGACCTGCTATCTTAGCAAGCATGTCTGCGTTTTGAGTTTGCACTCTTGTTTCCATTTCCTTCTGCATAAGACTCGTGTAAGCCATAGCAGGATCAGTTGCAGCATACCATGTCCTCAACGCCTGAAGACTTGCGATTCCCTTAGTACCCTGCGTTTCCTGTCCTCCGCCTGCAAAAACTCCAGCCAGAACAGAACCAGAAGCTCTGAAGAAGGCCAAAGAAAGGAAGCCTGCAATAGCCGGTGCAGCCGTCATAAAGTAAGAGGGAACTATGGAGTTTTTTAGTCCCTCTTTAACGATGGTGGTATAAACACTGTAAAAAGAAGGAGAGTTAAGATAAAAGCCATGAGAAGCATAAGCTGTCACCAGTTCCTTCAAACCAAACCCTGTCAACAAAACCACAAGAGGGTACTGAAGGGCCACGTAAAAACACAGACCAGTACCCAGTCTTATAAAGTTCCCTCCTACTCTTGGTAGAATTCCGAAAATAAGGAGAAACGGTAACAAGGCATACACAAGAGCTTCTGTATAAGCAATTACCTTTCTTCCTATGATTTGCCACGTTGTAGCCGTCTGACTCGCTGTATCTGAGGATATAAAACTTATAAACTCCTGTTCAGTAGCTGGAGAAACAGCTTTCACTTCATTGACTATGGCTGTGCTAAAAAGAAACTCAGCGACACCTCCATAGTCACCAGGATTTACTCTCACAATGTCTTCAAGATAGGAGCTAAATGCATCTTCCCTCGTAGACAATCCTATGCTTTCTCTATAGGTAGGCAACAGGTATTTCAAAGCTATCTTTTTGAACGTGCTGTACACATTGAGCCTACGTCTATTTGTGTAAAGTTGCTGGTAAGCATCGTAACAGGACTTATCTCCAACGTAAGTGAATTTATCCAAAAAACATCTGTTAGCGCTATCAGTCACAATAGACATACCGAGGAACTCAGTAAACATAACTTTGCTTTGTCTGAACAAAGCCCTGCAGTTTCCATCTATCGCATTTCCTCCACAACATCTAACTGTACCGCTTCCCGCCTCGCAATCAGCAAAGTAAGGAGCAACACAAACGCTGATAAAATTTTTTAGGTCAGAGACCCATTTGTTGTAATTGCGACAATCGTTAGAAGTAATGCCTGTATCCGGCTGACACTGAAAGAACTGAAGCATTCTTAATCTGTTTGGAATAAGCGATATATCATCTATACCCACCTGTTCTGGATTCAAGGAAGCATAAGTGTCCATAAAGAAAGTATCAAATACTTCTCCTAATCCCCTACCTATGCTGTTAACAATCCATGAAAGCTTAGCTACTGCAAACGGTACTCTTTCCACTACATAGGTATCGCCAGTATATTGATCTATAATCTGGACGTTCTCTTTCATTGAATATGTAAGATAGACTCCCCCAGCACCTATACCTCCTGCCAAGAGCATGACAACGAACATGTGAGTTATATCATGCACAGGATGACCATCTTCTCTGCCAATAGAAGTAAGGTAGTAAAAACCGCTAAAAATTACTCCGAAAAGTAAAACCATTTTGATAAAACCTAACCATCCTCCCGAATCGGCGAAAGCTGCAAGTCCCTGAAAGATGTCCTTAATGAGAGAGGCATCACCGTAGGTATATATAGTTACCATTACTTACCTCCACCCGTTGCTACTGCCGCATTGGCCCGCGCCAAGTAATCCAATAGATCTTGCTCCGTAGCCAGCTTTATATTTGAAAGTCCGGAATATATAGCCACTATTCTTTGTATCTTAGCATCTACATCGTCCTTTTTCTTGCCTATAGCTTCCATGAACTTGACGTACTTTTGACTTAGCTTTTCTTTGTCCTGCTCTATCT